>CBIHRH010000029.1:0-16906 GCA_966212365.1 uncultured Emticicia sp.
GTTAAGCACATGCTGTCCTGCTTCAATAAACATTTCATAAAGCTCATCGGCTGCTTCGTAGTATTGTTCTGCCTCTTGTTCTGATACTACCACCACATCATCGTTAATATAGGGCAAAGTATCTTCTCCTAACATCCAATCCCAACCGGCGTTTCTAAGCGACTGTTGCGGAGGCGTTACTAATTTTTTCAGTTTCATAGAATGGATTTCAATTAAGACCTAGGCTAAACGACTTTTTAACGACGAGCCGTTAATCGTTATACAAATACAAATTAAGAGTGATGACTACTATGGCTTGAGCGATGGAAAAAGCCGCTTTTGCCGCCTGAAGGTCTCGACATAGTTGTTCGTGAATGACTGATATTCTGGTGAATGGCACTTGATTTCTGGAATGCGGCTGCTGTAGCATAATAATGTAGCATACCCATACCACCACCATAATATCCATGACGGCGGCGATAAGTTGTGTCATTTTTTGAAGATTGATTTTGAGCAATTCCGTTGTTTGGGGTTACATCAGGGCGATATTGGGCATAATTCGGGCTCAATGTTTTAGCCAGCAAATAACCAATGCCTCCGTATAATAGTGCATTTGACAAATTATCGCTTTTACCAATATTATTGGGGTTATTATGTACTTCATTGTCAATCAAAGCCTTGACAGCTTTAGGTGAAAGCGTGTCTTTCTTGCCATCTAAATAAGTAACAATGGCTATCGAACTATCTGCTGGCACTTCTACTTCGTCAGTAATTTTGAAGATGCCCTTAGAAGTTTCAGAAATATAAGTTTTTACACCTTTGGTATATACATCTACTTCTTCATATTCGTAATCACTGTCAGAATCGTTATTACAACTCTGCAATGTAAAACTACTTCCTAAAATAGCTAAAGCAAGTGTACTACTAATGGTAATATCTTTCACTTTCCTGATGAAAGCATTGGTACTAACGGGTGTCATATCGGTTCAGTTTATAAGGCAAAGGTTTCTTAAAAATAAAGATAAAAAAAGAATCTTTGTAAGAATGGTAATTTACAAGACGATTTTGGGTGAAAATTGATGTGAAATTATAGTTAAGCCACCCCAAAGCGTGGAATTATTTATAAACGCCCATTGTTCTCCTACTACATAACCTATACTTATTCTGAGGGAAATATTAGATGAAACTTCTTTTACATTATCTTAGCCGCTACCGCTGGCAGGTTGTACTGGCATTGGTTTTAGCAGCTATCAATCAAACTTTTTCGTTGCTCGACCCTTATATCTTTGGAAAGCTCATTGACAAATATGCCAATCGTGCCAAAGATTATACTGAACCTGAATTTTTGAAAGGGGTTTTGCTCTTGTTGCTGGCTATTGTTGGTGTGGCTATGGTGAGTAGAATTGCCAAAACGTTGCAAGATTATATGGTAAATATGATTATCCAGAAATTGGGAGCAAATGTATTTACTGATGGATTAAAACATACACTTAATCTTCCGTATCAACAATTTGAAGACCAGAGAAGCGGAGAAACACTTTCTGTTTTACAGAAGGTACGCACTGATTCAGAAAAATTCATCACTTCTTTTATTAACGTAGCTTTTACATCTTTAGTGGGTATTGTCTTCCTGACAATCTATTCATTAAGTGTTAATTCATGGTTGATTGGGATTTATTTCGTTGGCGCTTTTGCATTGGCGGCCTTAACCAGAGTATTAAGTAGAAAAATCAAAGAAATACAAAAGGTAATTGTCAAAGAAACAACAGCTTTAGCCGGAACAACTACTGAATCGCTTCGCAACATTGAATTGATTAAGAGTTTGGGCTTGACCGGACAGGAAATTAAACGTCTGAATCAGAATACTTTTAAGATTCTTCAATTAGAACTAAAAAAAGTGCGTGGTGTGCGCAGTATTAGTTTTGTGCAAGGTACTTTTGTTAATTTCCTTCGCCAGTGTATTCTGTTTGTGTTATTATTTCTCATTTTCAGAGAACAAATGACCGTTGGACAATTATTGAGTTTGCAGTTCTATTCGTTCTTTGTATTTGGCCCGATGCAAGAAATCGGAAATGTGATTATTGCTTATCGTGAAGCGGAGGCATCTCTGAATAACTTTGATAAACTCTTAAAGAAACCTGTTGAAGTTACACCAGAATTCCCAACCCATTTGGGTATAGTAAATCATTTACAATTTGAAAATGTAACCTTTAAACATCTCTCGGCTCATACCAATGCCTTAGATCATGTGAATTTTGAAGTGAAAGAGGGTGAGACTGTGGCGTTTGTAGGTCCATCAGGTTCGGGTAAAACTACCCTTGTAAAACTATTGGTAGGGTTATATAACCCATCGCACGGAACGATTTATTATAATAATCTGCCGTCTGACGAAATCAATATCGAAGAATTACGATCACAGATTGGCTTTGTAACACAGGATACTCAATTGTTTTCGGGAACCATTAAAGAGAATCTTCTTTTTGCGCAACCAAATGCTACTGACGAAGAGATAATGGATGTATTAGAAAAGGCAGCCTGCCAGACTCTTTTAACCCGTGCTGATAATGGCATTGATACTGTTATTGGTGAGGGAGGTATCAAGATTTCAGGTGGTGAAAAACAACGTCTTTCTATCGCAAGAGCTTTATTGAGAAACCCGAAAATCTTTGTATTCGACGAGGCAACTTCGGCCCTTGATTCATTGACAGAAGAAGAAATTACCAATACAGTAAAAAGTGTAACAGCACAAGGCGATTATATTACAGTAATGATTGCTCACCGCTTAAGTACAGTTATGCATGCCGACAGAATTTTTGTTCTAGAGCAAGGGCAGATTATAGAAGTGGGCAAACACGAAGAATTATTAGCCGAAAAAGGTTTATACTACGCCATGTGGAGACAACAGATTGGGGAGAGAAAGAATACTTTGGCGGTAGCCTAGTAAGATTGTATGTGGCGCGAACGTCCCGTTCGCGGTTGGCATCTGGATTGTTTTGAAGCAAGCGACGTCTTTTGTTTCAAATTTCATTCTTATATATCAGCCGCGAACTGGAAGTTCGCGCCACAATGGTGTTATTTATCCCGCATCACTTTAGTAATCTCATTTAATTTCTGCACTTTCTCCTGAAAATCACCTTTCAACTTATTTCTGATGCTTTGCAGGTTATCCAAGGTTTCCTGCAATGTATCCGGTAATATTTCTTCTAAAACCTCACGGAAGCGCTTGGCAAAAGTAGGGGATTTGCCATTGGTGGAGATGGCGATTTTCAAATCATCTTTCACTACGACGGAGCTCAGATAAAAATCACAAAGGTCAGGGGTATCGGCAATATTAACTAAAATTTTCTTCGCTTTACAATCTTGCTGCACTCGCTGATTGACAGCTTTATCATCAGTACCGGCAATGACTATATCTATACACTCAAGATACTTGCTATCATACCTCTCAAAAATCAAACTTAGGTCATGGCTTTCTGCCAATGCCTTGATTTTGTCTTTGATTTCAGGAGCTACTAATGTAATTTTTGCCTTTGGTGAGTTTCGTAAAACCGCTTCTAACTTTTCAAGCCCCACATTTCCACCTCCTACAATTAAGGTATGTAGTTCTTCCAGTTTCAAAAATATAGGAAACAGATTGTTCATATTATAGAGTAAAAGTCTTTTCTAATAATTTCATCATTTTCTCCAAACCCTCTTTATCATCTTCTGAGAAATCGTCTAATTCGTCACTATCTACATCCAATACCATGAGTACCTCACCTGTATGGTCGAAAACAGGCACAACAATTTCGGATTTTGACGCAGAGCTACACGCAATATGTCCCGGAAATTCATCTACATTGGGCACAATTACTGTTTCTTTGGTACGGTAACAATAACCGCAAACACCTTTATCGAAATTGATACGTGTACAGGCAATTGGCCCCTGGAATGGCCCTAATACCAATTGGTTTTCCTTTTTGAGATAAAAACCTACCCAGAAAAAGCCAAAGGCTTCTTTCAGCACGGCTGCTATATTTGCCAGATTGGCAATTGTATCGGTTTCACCGTTGAGCAGTCCTTCTACTTGTGGTAGAAGGCTCTCATAAATTTCTTTGCGGGAGTTAGTTTGAGGTATATATAAGGTTTCTGCCATAATGTTTCTGAAATAATTAGGGTAATAAACTATTAAGCGACATTAAGCGCTTTTCTGACAGCCGGAGCTACTTCTGTACCAAATAACTCAATGGCTTTCATGATTTTGGCATGAGGAATATCTCCCTTCACCATTTGTGCCAGAAAGCGGGTATGATTAAAAAGGTCTGTCTGATAAAGAATCTTGTCAATTACCTGCTGTGGACTACCCACAAACAAAGGCCCATCTGGCATACAAAGATACTCAAAATGCTCACGGGTAATAGGAGACCAGCCACGTTCTTTGCCAACACGATTCATCAACTTTTCATACGACGGCCAGAATTCATCCTGGGCTTGCTGAGAGGTTTCTGCAATATAAAATTGTGAGTTGATGCCTAATTGAAATTTAGCCGGGTCGTGTCCCGCTTCTTTATATGATTGTTTATAAAGATTCACAAACGACACATATTGACTTGGACGACCGCCCAGAATAGCTAAAGTCATTGGCAGATTCATTTTACCTGCCCGAACAGCTGAAGCAGGTGTGCCTCCAACTGCCAGCCATATCGGAAGTGCTTCTTGAATAGGACGGGGATAGATTCCTAACTGATGAATCGGTGCTCTGAATTTGCCTTTCCATGAAGTAATTTCCGATTGATTAATCTTAGTTAATAAGTCGAGTTTTTCAACGAATAAATCATTATAATCATCCAAGCTATAACCAAATAGAGGGAAAGATTCTATAAATGACCCTCTACCCGCCATGATTTCGGCCCGACCATTAGAAATAAGGTCCAGGGTAGAGAAATTCTGAAAAGTACGGACCGGGTCTGCAGAACTCAAAACAGTTACCGAACTTGATAAACGTATATTTTTTGTAACGGCTGCAATGGCAGCTAGAGCTACTTCAGGAGCAGAAATAATAAAATCCGGGCGGTGGTGTTCACCTACTGCAAATATATCTAAGCCTACTTCATCGGCCAGTATACCCTCGGCTATTAATTCCTGCATACGCATATGGGCGTTAACTGCTTTTCCGGCTACACCATCTGCATGTACTTCTCCAAATGTGCTGATACCTAATTCCATAATCAATATAGAGAAGTTTGATTTAAGCTAATGAACCTATATTGTTGAAAAACCTTTTCAGATAACTTTCAGAAGCGCGTACTTGCCATTGAGTAGATAAATCAGCTAATGTGTGAAGATTATTATTATTCACAAAAAGAATAGTATCAGCAGAGATAAGCCCGCTTTCAATCGCTTTTTTGGGTTGGAAAATCGAGAATGATTTGATTTCATCTCCATCAATATAAGCCTGTGCACGATCGAAGAAATCAACACTGAGGCGATCGCCTAATTCTTTGAACCATCGGGTAGAAGCATCTATAGAACAACCACTAGCTTCGTTCTGATTTTCGTCCAGTGCAATGACTACAAAACGATTATGCAGTACTTTTACAGAGGCTAATAAGGAGGTACCATGTGCTGCCCATTGGCTTACAGCAGGTTTTAATGTGGTTTCTACATCACTGACTTCGGCATCGGTCAGAGTTCTGTTAGCCTGATAAATCCAGATACGGGCGCTTTGAGGAATTTGTTCAAACGAAATATACATATATACAGGTTTTATTCTGTTAGCTAACATGCAATATACCTGTAAAAGTTCTGCCAGGCAACGAACTACAGTGTTTGAATCAGCAATTCTGCTAAATCATATACCTTTACTTCGTGTTCTTTTTCTTTATTTTTAACGCCGTCAGAAATCATGGTCATACAGAAAGGGCAGGCTACAGCAATAGTTTTAGCACCTGTTGCAAGAGCTTCTTCAGTACGTTCTACATTAATGTCTTTGAAGCCTTTTTCAGGTTCTTTAAACATTTGCGCACCACCAGCACCACAGCATAGCCCATTGGTACGGCAGCGTTTCATTTCAACCAATTCGGCATCTAATACTTCTAATACCTGACGTGGTGCTTCGTATACATCATTAGCTCTGCCTAAGTAGCAAGAATCATGGTAGGTGATTTTCTGACCTTTAAAAGTGCCTCCGCCTTCTATTTTTACTCTTCCTTCGTTAATTAATTGCTGCAGATACTGAGAATGGTGAACTACTTCATAAGTACCACCTAATTCGGGATATTCGTTTTTCAGGATGTTAAAGCAGTGGGGGCAGGCAGTTACTATTTTTTTTATACCATAACCATTCAGAACCTGAATATTTTGCTGAGCCAACATCTGAAAGGTAAATTCATTTCCGGCTCTGCGGGCTGGGTCTCCCGTGCAGCTCTCTTCTGTGCCTAATACAGCGAAATTAACTCCGATTTTATTCAGAATTTTAGCAAAAGCAACAGTTACTTTTTTATACCGGTCGTCGAAAGAACCTGCACAACCTACCCAGAAAAGAATTTCAGGCGCTTGCCCGTTCATGGCCATTTCTGCCATAGTTGGTACTTTATATTCAATAGTATCTGCCATAGTTTCGTAGTTTACACACGATTTGAAAAATCGTGATACATAAGCAAAAATAGTATGCTTGCATAATATTTGCAAGCCTGACACTGAAATATTATTTTGGTGGAAATTCAGTCAGACATATTCTTTCTATTCCAGCATCAATCAACTGTTGAATCTCTTTTGTAGTGGCTTTATCAGCAAGAACCTTTAAACCCACGCTGTCTGGAATCCATTGTTTGATTTGCATAGATTGCACAAGATTAAAGGGCTGATAAATTTTGATATAATCTGTGCCTGCATCAATGGCATCTTTTATGGCCAATTGCAAGTTGGCTATATTAAAATAAGATACATCAATTGCGACCGTGAAAAGTGCCTCCTGCTCATGTATCAACTTCCCCAATTTAGCAAACTCTATTTTTACCCAATTATTCTGGGTTGAAAACCAGGCTGAAGTATTGAGCATGACTTCAATATCATTAGCACCGTCCTTCAAGGCTAACTCTATTTCTAATTGCTTTACTTCTGTGCGTTGATAGCCAAATGGATAGCCGATAACTGTTCCAAGCATTGCTATATTATCGGCTTCCCAATCTCTATGTAGCTTCTTTACCCAGAAAGGGGGCACGACTAAACCTGCCAGCTTGTTTTGCTGAACCTGATTAAGTGCTCCATACATTTCCTCAACACTTACTCTAGCATTGGTCAGTTGAATCTCAATAAATGGAAAGAAATTTTGCATAAAACAAATATAGAGTATTTGCCAATATCGGGTTCTATAGTTTCAGAAAATGTAGATTTCGTAGGGCTTTTTTCGCTCTTCATAGAAAATAACCTTTTATCAAAAACTACCTGCTTAAAAACTGAAATAGCATTTTCTTTGAAGAAAATTATGAAATCGCTATACTCCCATCTTATGCCCCATTGAAAGAGTGGTGATTTTTCTGTCTATATTTTCTATAAACACAATCTGATACAATTATGAAAAAACAAGAATTACGCGAATTAAAATTCCTCCGGTTTATGCTACCATTATTCTTTATTGGGGGTGTTATTGCCTCTTGAAAGCCGGATATTTAGCAGGCCAGGAGCTATTTGTTGTTCTCCATTAATTATCCACTACAATCTTTATTACCAACCTAAATTAAGCACATACAACAGATTATGTACAAAAAACTATTCTTTTTAATTTTCATCACAAGCTTAGCTCAGGCACAAAACGGAACCATCAAAGGCATCGTAAAAGGCGACAAAAATGAGGCATTAGTCGGAGCAACCATCATATTATCAAAAGGTCAGAAAGGGATTATAAAATCTTCTTTTACCGATGTTGACGGTAAATTTGAATTTGAAAAACTAAAATATGATACACTACAAATAGAAGTTAGTTTTGTTGGTATGAATAAATTCGAATCCGGAAAAATCATTTTAAATGAACAAAGCACGGCTGTAGATTTAGGAAGTATCACACTTACTAATAGTTCCAAAGAGCTACAAGAGGTGGCTGTAACAGCCCAGAGAGCATTTGTTGTAAAGAAAATTGATCGAACAGTCATTAACCCGGAAGCTTTGATAAGCAATGCTGGAGTAACTTCTTTAGAAGTATTGGAAAAAGCTCCGGGCGTAACTGTTGATGTAAATGGCAATATATCCCTAAGAGGAAAAGGCGGGGTAGTGGTATTTATTGATGATAAACCTACCTATCTTTCGGCTTCTGATTTAGCTAATTATTTACGTACAATTCCCTCATCAACAATTGAATCTATTGAAATTATGACTAATCCTCCTGCGAAATATGATGCCGCTGGGAATTCGGGTGTGATTAATATACGCTTGAAGAAAAACATTGCCAGAGGAATGAATGGTGGCTTGAATCTGTCTTATGGACAGGGGCGTTTTACACGTACCAATAATAGTTTTAACTTCAATTATCGCATCAATAAATTCAACTTCTTTTCTAATCTCAGTGTTAATAGGAATAGCAGTTACCAGGATTTAACGATTACCCGGAAATACTTTACACCTGAAGGGCAATTGAGCTCGACATTTATTCAGAATTCGTATATCAGACCAACAAACAGGAGCAATAACCTGAAATTAGGTCTTGATTACTATGTAACCAAAAAGACTACAATAGGTGTGGCTTTAAGTGGTTTTATTAACCCATCAAGCAGAAATCTGACGAATAAAGCTACTATCAGAGACGGACAGGGTGCAATAACAGGTTTGGTAGATGCCTATAATCCAACGGATATTCTGTTTAAAAATGGTAGTGTGAATCTGAATATGACCCATCAACTCAATAACAAGGGTAGAGAAATATCAATCAATCTGGATAATATCATCTATCAATCAACCATTGAGCAACGACTTGAGAATAAAAACCTGAATCCCGATGGTAGTTTGTTAAATAAAAGTATTCTGGAGTCGAACTTGCCATCTGATATAAGCATAAGAGCTGCAAAAATTGATTATCTTAATCCGATTGCCAAAGGAGGAAGAATTGAAGCAGGGGCTAAGACAAGCTTTGTTAAAACAGGAAATATTGCCGATTTCTATGATGTGGTGGATGATCAGAAAGTGCCGAATTATTCATTCTCTAATAACTTTCAATACAAAGAAAATATCAACGCTGCATACGTTAATTATTCGAGAGACTTCAAGAAAATCTCTGTTCAGGCAGGTTTACGTTTAGAGAATACCAACATCGTTGGCAATCAGTTAGGTAATGTGGTTACGAAAGACTCTTCATTCAAAAGAAATTACGCCAGTCTTTTCCCTACTTTTTACACACAATATAAAATTGATTCAGCTTCTAAACATGTAATAGGGTTATCAATTGGCAGACGCATCGATCGTCCTAATTATAAAGATATGAATCCGTTTACTTATCCGATGGATAGATTTACATATTATGGAGGTAACCCATTCTTACAGCCTACCTTCTCTTATAATGCAGAGCTATCTTACACATTTAATAATATGCTAACGACTACTTTGCAGTATAGTCAATCGAACAATGTGATTTCGGAGACAAACGAGCAGAGAGGAAATATATATTATAGTCGCCCAGGTAACTTTGCGAAGCAGGTTTCTTATGGAATAGAAGTAAACGGTACTTTCAAAATACAAAAATGGTGGACACTCCAATTATATACTTCGTATCTCAATAACAAATTCGAGAGCCCGATTTATACCGAAACCCTCAACGATTCTCGCTGGTTTTGGGTAGTGGTGCCAACCAATCAGTTTGTTATTAACAAAAAATGGAGTGCTGAATTAGCAGGTTCTTATCAGACAAAAGTATTGTCGGGACAATTCCTTGTTATCCCAATCGGTTCTATCAGAGCAGGGGTATCAACCAAAATCATGAAAGATAAAGGTACTTTAAGACTGAATGTAAACGACGTATTCTACACCAATCAGGTTGGGGGAGATATTCGTAATATTAAGAATGCAGCAGCGAGTTGGTTTAGTTACTTAGATACCCGCGTGGTGACTATTTCATTTGCCTTTAGATTCAGCAAAGGGCAAAACCTGAAAATACGCCAGAGCGGAGGTTCAGAAAGCGAGCAACAGCGAGTGAAGGCTTCTTGATTAGTAACCCCATCCCTAACCCTTCCCCAACTGTGGGGAAGGGAACAAGTACACTCTCCCAAATAGTGGAGAATTAATGCTTCTGGAAGGAGTTTTTTCTTCCCTCCCAATTGTTGGGGAGGGTTAGGGTGGGGTTAATTATATCACCGACTTCCAACCGCCACCTAAAGCTCTATAAAGCCCTATTACTGCACCATATTGGCTCTTTGTTAAATTAATCAATTCCATTTGTGCCTGTAAGGCATTTTTCTGCGCCGTTACTACTTCCAGATAAGTAGCACTACCAAACTTGAATAATTCAATGGATGTCGTGATTGAATTTTTCAATACATCTACTTCTTTCGATTTCAACTCGTGTATCTCGTTGGTATTCTCAATCAGATTCAGATAATTATATACCTCTGTAAAACTATTCACGATGGTTCTCTTGTAGTTGGTATAAGCAATTTTTTGTTCAGCTTCTTCTGCCATCAGATCGGTAATTAATTGTCGTCTATTGAGCAATGGCGCAAACAAACCACCTGCCACACTATAAGCAAAGGAACCCGGATTAAATAAAACAGCCGCTCTGAAAGCTTGCAAGCCTATTGAACCATTCAAATTAAGCGATGGATAGAATGCAGCTTTTGCCGAATAAATATCAGCATCAGCCGCTATTAGATCAAATTCTGCCTGCTTAATATCAGGTCGGTTTTGCAATAAAGCTGATGGTATTCCAGTCGATAATTTAGGTGGAACAATATTTTCCCAGGCAATGATTCTGCGTTCAATCCTTTGTGGGAATCTACCTAATAGAAAGTTAATCTTATTCTCGTTTTCAACGATTTTCTGCTTTGCTTCCACTTTCAAAGCTTGAGAGCTAAGTAATTGGGCACTCATTAGTTCAACTCCCAATTGATTTGCCTCCCCTGCTTGTTTCAATGCCCTTACAATTTCTAAAGCCGATTGCTGCAGTTTGATATTATCTTCTAATATTTTTAGCTCGTTATCCAGAATCAACAATTGAAAATAGGCATCGGCAATTTCTGAAACCAATGAAGTAACAACCAGGTTTCTACCATGTTCACTCGCAATAAATCGGGCCGCGGCTGCTTTCTTTTTGCTTTTGAGTTTTCCCCATAAATCCACTTCCCACGAAGATTGCAGACCTACAAAAAAGTCAGGAATAACCGGTGACGGTAATTTTTGCTTATTATTCAGATTAGTAGAAAACCTGGTATCATAATTACCAACTCCATCAATGGTATAGTTCCCGAATTTACGTGCGCCCATACTTGCGGCAGCTGATAAATCGGGCATATCAATGCCTTGGGTAAAACGCACGCCTGCACGGGCTAATTCGATATTTTGCATAGCTATCTGCAAATCGAAATTATTCTTTAAAGCAGTATCTATAAGAGCCATCAATGCAGGATCCGCGAAGAAATCATGCATACTGGCTAATTGACTCGTGGTTGTGTCTGTTTTTGCACTGAATTTTGATGGGATAGCTACCGGCTTATTTTGTGGTAAATTTTCTTTTAGTTTACAGCCACCCAAAAAAATGATACAGGCAAACAGATAAATATATTTATGCTTCAACATACGCTTCCTTGTTAATTTTTTTTGTGTTTTTCTTGCGTTTAGGCATTCCTGCAAAGATGACATACAGCCCCGGAATGATGATAACCCCAAAGATGGTTCCGAATAACATACCTCCGGCAGCGGCAGTACCAATGGTTCGGTTACCAATTGCACCTGCACCGGAAGCTGACATCAACGGAATTAAACCTGCTACGAATGCAAAAGATGTCATCAGGATAGGTCTGAAACGGGCTACTGCACCGCCTATGGCTGCTTTTAGTAAGGTTTTACCCTCTTTTTGTTGCAGAACTGCAAACTCAACAATCAGAATGGCATTTTTACCCAAGAGCCCTATGAGCATAACCATAGCCACTTGAGCGTAGATATTGTTTTCCAAGCCGAACAGCCATAAGAAAAACAATGAACCAAATATCCCGACGGGCAATGATAAGATAACAGGCAATGGAAGCATGAAACTTTCATATTGAGCCGCCAGAAGAAGATACACGAACAAAAGACAGATAATAAAAATATACACTACCTGATTACCAGAAAGTACCTCCTCACGAGTCATCCCCGACCATTCGTAGGTATACCCACGAGGTAATTTGGCTTTGGCTACTTCTTCAATGGCTCTGATGGCATCACCACTACTATAACCCGCAGCAGCTTCTCCGTTCAACATGGCCGATACATACATATTGTAGCGGGTCAATTGTTCAGGACCATAAACCCGCTCTATCCGGCTAAAGATAGCATAAGGCACCATTTCACCATGTTTATTTTTAATGCGTAGTTTCATGATGTCTTCGGGCTGAGCACGATATTTCGGGTCAGCCTGTATCATTACTTTGTACATCTGCCCGAACAAAATGAAGTTAGTGGCATAAAAACTACCAATCAACGATTGCAGGTTACTCATAGCCGCATCTACCGAAATTCCTTTTTTTGCAGCCATATCCTGATCGACATGAATCAGATATTGCGGGAAATTAGGATTGAAACTCGAAAACACTTCTTTTATTTCAGGACGTTTTTTGAGCTCTTCCATAAAACCGTCTGCCACTTCTGCTGTTCTTTGCAGATTCCCGGAGCCTGTTTTATCAAGCATACGTACCTCAAAACCACTGGCATTACCAAAACCCGGTACGGCAGGAGGAGGGAAGAATTGTATCTCAGCATCTTTGATATGCCTGGTTTTCTCAACCATTTGCGCAATTATATCGTTGGCAGTAGCTTTACGGTCTTTCCACGCTTTCAGGTTGATAGTACTCATTCCAAATGAAGCGCCGACCCCATCAGTCATCATACTGAAACCTGATAAGCTTGAAATAGATTCTACTTCCGGAAGCGTTTTGGCAATTCTGTCAATCTCATTCATCACTTCTTCCGTACGCTCTAAGGTTGCACCTACAGGCGTGGTTACATTCACGTAGATAGTCCCCTGGTCTTCTGTAGGGATAAAACTGGTCGGTAATACTTTACCAACACCCCAGGTGCCCACACTAAAACCTACCAATACAAGTACAGTTACTAAACGACGATTAGCAATCAGTCTTAGTAAACTTTTATATCTGTCAGATAACTTATCATATCCTTGGTTAAACTTATCAAAGAATCGGGTCAAAAGATTACTTTTCTTCTCCTCAGTATGCGGATTTTTCAGCATTATGGCACATAGTGCAGGTGTAAGTGTCAAGGCATTAACCCCTGAAATAACAATGGAAATCGCCATCGTAACAGAGAACTGTCGGTAGAATACCCCCACAGGACCTGACAAGAATGCCACAGGAACAAACACGGCCGACATTACCAGAGTAATAGCAATAATCGCACTACTGATTTCACCTATTGATTCAATAGTGGCTTCTTTAGGACCAAGGTGTTTTTCTTCCATTTTGGCATGCACCCCCTCTACCACCACAATGGCATTGTCAACTACAATACCGATAGCTAGTACCAAGGCAAAAAGTGTAAGAAGGTTGATAGAGAAGCCAAACAACTGCATAAAGGCAAACGTACCAACCAGAGAGACAGGTACTGCTAATACGGGAATCAATGTAGAACGGAAGTCTTGTAGGAACAGGAATACCACAATAGCCACTAATATGAAGGCCTCTATAAGGGTTTTGATTACTTCATCAATGGAAGCATCCAGGAAGCGTGAAACGTCATAACTGATGGTATAAGTCATGCCCGGAGGGAATGTCGTTTCTTTCAGGAAATTCAGACGAGCTTTAATATTGTCGATTACTTCGCTGGCATTCGAACCTGGTCTTTGTTTTAATACAATGGCTGCTGATGGCTTACCATTTTCTTTCGATAGTACATCATAATCTAAGGAACCAAATTCTAAATCAGCCACATCTTTCAAACGGAGCAATTCGCCATTATCAGACGCCTTGACCACAATGTTTTCGTATTGCTCTTTCGTGGTCATTTTACCTGTGTAGCGCAATACATATTGTAAAGACTGGTGTTGACGGCCTGAACTCTCACCAATTTTACCGGGGGCAGCTTCTACATTCTGCGCCTTTAGTGCCTGAATAATATCATCAGCAGAGATTTGGTAAGCATCCATTCGGGCAGGTTTCAACCAAACACGCATCGCATACTCGCGTGAGCCCATAATATCTACAAAACCTACCCCATCAATCCGTTTCAACTCAGCTAAAACGTTGATGTCGGCAAAATTGTAAATAAATTTTTCGTCTAAAGAGGTATCATCACTGATGAGGTTAATGTACATCAACATACTATTTACCTCTTTTTCGGTAGATACCCCTGCTTTAATTACCTCTTCCGGTAATTCATCCAATACGGTGGTAACCCTGTTCTGTACGTTTACAGCTGCTACATCAGGGTCAGTACCTACTTCAAAGTATACCTGTATGATACTTGTTCCGTCATTACCCGAAACAGAGGTCATATAAGTCATGCCCGGCACACCATTAATGGCGCGCTCTAAAGGGGTAACCACGGCTTTGGCACATACCTCAGCATTGGCACCCGTATATTTGGTTGTAACCGAAACGGCCGGGGGAGCAATGTCGGGATATTGAGTGATTGGCAGACCAATCATAGCCAAACCCCCTAAGAGTACTATAAAGATGGATATAACCAACGATAGTACCGGTCGGTTGATAAAATTTGTAAACATGTTTATAAGGCTTATCTTGAGGCGCTATTGGCCGCAAATTCTTTCGATATTTCGTTCATTTCCACAAATTGTGGGTCTACGGTCATGCCGTCTTTGATATTCTGAATCCCTTCATAAATAATCTTGTCGTCAGGCGATAAACCTGATTCTATGATATAAAAATGAGGCATCCGACTATTGGTAGTGATAGGCTTGGATTTAACCTTATTGCTCTTGTCAATTATATAGACATACATTTTGTCCTGAATCTCAAAAGTAGCTTTCTGCGGAATAATCAAAGCATTTTTATATTTTCTTAACAGACGAACTTTACCGCTGGCACCATGTTTCAGAATCTTATCCGGATTATTGAATCTGGCACGGAAAGCAATATTCCCTGTGCTTGGTTCTATTTCGCCCTCGGTGGTTTCAATCTTTCCCTTAAAAGGATGTTCTTCTCCATTGGCTAATATCAAAGTCACATTTTTCGATTGCTCGGCATCTGTTTTCAGATTGGAAGCATAGTTGAGATATTCTTTTTCTGATACGTCGAAATAAGCAAATACTTCATCGTTTTTAGAAATACTCGTCAGCAAAGTACCATCTTCCATCAAACTTCCGGTTTTATTCGGAATTCGGTTCACTATGCCACTGAATGGTGCTTTCACCTGCGTATAAGCCAATTGTATTTTGGCAAATGTTTCGTTGGCTTGTGCCTCTTCTACCTTAGCTTTAGCCAGGTCAACTTTATTCTTAGCCATCTCGAATTGGGTATTCGAAACCACATTTTTATCAACTAGGTGTTTTATATTTTTCAGCTCCAGTTCGGTTGCTTTTAATTCTGTAACAGCACTTTTCAGAACGGCCGCTGCCTTTATTATATTCTCGTTCAACTCGGGGTTATTAATAGTGAAGAGTAATTGTCCCTGCTTCACATATTTACCTTCGTCGATATATATATTATCTAAATATCCCTTGACCCTGGCCCTGATTTCGACATTCTGAACAGCATTGATTTCTGCTACATAGTCGATTGGCAATGTTGTATCAATAGAGATAGGAGACGTAACAGGAAATTTTTCCATTTCCTGTGCCTGCTTTTCGTTTTTATCTGAAGAGCAGGACGATGCTAATAATAGCACTGAAAGTGAGAGTGTAAGATTTTTCATAAAACAGTTTCTTTGGTGATTCGTAAAATACAGACTATCAGGGTCTTAGATTAAATCTATTGTTAATAAATTATTAATCCAAGCAATTCTTTGAAAGTCACTTTCTTTTATTGGAATCGTACAATGATACATACAGCAGTAGCCCGACAAGGGAATTGCCTATTAAAAAAACAACATTTTGTGAGAGAAGCTATTGGGGTATTTTATAAAAAAGAATGTTCCAACCACAAAGAATCTTTGTAGTAAGAAAAGTCTTATAAAATACACTTAAGCGAGCAAACGCATTTGCTCAGGTGGGGGGGTGTTAAGGCCTAAGTACACTTCATGTACATTAGCAGTACTAAAAATAGCTTCTTTACAGAAAGTAAACTCCATCATGACTGGCTTGAATAAATGAGAAGTAAGAGAAGCCTCTACTTCTTCAATGCCAGACATTTGTGTTTCCAAAGAACAGTTATCCTCCAGACTAATATCTAAACACTGCTCTGTTTTATTCATAGCTAATTCGTAAATCCGGAAACCTTCAGTTACGAATTGTCTGCAAATAAAAGAGAACATCAGTATCAATAAAAAATATGCTTTTAGATTTATTTTTTTCTTAAGCACTGACATTGTGTTTTCTTTAGAAAAAGGATATGAAGACAAATATATATAGTAACAAGCAAAATTATGCCAATGTTTCAACTAACTAGCTGATTTTCTCTATCAATCAGTAGATTTACTCGACCAAATTATTTATCATACCTATTTATAAAACTGAATTAGCTTTTGGATAAAAGCAAGAGGTTTTACGAAAACCAAATCGTAAAACCTCTTAAAATAAGTAAAATAGGATTATTCTCAATAAACCTTTTCGTATGACTCAGTCGCCATTCTATCCGAATCA
>CBIHRH010000030.1:0-16717 GCA_966212365.1 uncultured Emticicia sp.
AAACATTTTTAGATTTTATAGACCCATGAAGACGCCATGCATGTCGCCTCTACTAAAAATTTTAAATTCTAATAAACAACTTCTTATTATACATCCATTTCAAAATCAGCCAATCGATGGCAAGCATCAGAAAGCCATGAACTAAATATTGGTAAGGCTCTCCGAATATAGCAGCATAGTTTTGACCCAGATGTATTTTTAAAGATTTTGATACATAAGAGTTAAGTCCATCAGCAATGACATAAGCAGCGATAGAATTCATTCCTATAACAGTAAGGAAAAAGAACCAGTTACGTTTTTGCAAAACATCTACCATCCAATAGAAAAAGGCTAAAAAAAGAAAACACCAGCCACCGCTAAAAAGAACCCACGTAGGCGTCCAGATTCGTTTTACGTTCGGACAAATGCCCAACCAGTTCAGAAGCAAACCTAGTAAAAGACCCGAAATACCTAAAATTATAAATGTCTTGACCTTTTCCTGTGGTGTTTTATCTGATTTCAGGAAATTACCAGCAACCAAACCAAGTAACATTGTACCCAAGGTGGGAATAAAACTTAGGGTTGCATAGCCACCACCATTAAACAAGAAAGGCTTCTCTCTTGGGAATAGATTTAAAAACCAACGGTCGAATGCCCAGGCAAGGTTGGTATTTTTGTTCCAATGCGCAGCAAAGCCAGTCAGGTTATGCTCCCAGTCTTTAATAGCTCCTGCATTAGCATAGTCAAAGTCAGAACCAGGAAGTGGATAAAGTGCAAATGCTGCCCAATAGCCTACTAAAATAACAATCAATGCTCCTACTTGAACACGATGCGAGGCAAAGCCTAATAGAAACAAGAAAGGATAACCCAAACCAATTTGTGTAAGCGTATCTTCAAATGTAAAATTGGTTTGCTCTTTCCATTGAGAGCGTAAGAATATCCCTAATAGAATCAATATTAACGAGCGCCAAAGAGCATGGCGAAATGTTTTCCAGAAACTGTTTTCTTTACCTAATCGGCTCGTTATAGAGTAGGGGAGTACAACGCCAACCAGAAATGAAAATGAAGGCTGAATGAGGTCGTGTAAGGCACAACCAACCCACTCAACGTGGTCTTGATGGTGTGCTAAAAATTGCCAGAATGAACTATCAGGTAAGGCTTCAGAAACTTTATGTAAGCGTAAGACTTCGGCCATCATCAGCAGCATAACAAAGCCACGATAGACATCAGCCGATGCGAGGCGGGTAGGGGTGTTAGTAGTGGTCATAGAATAGAGGTTGAGATAAGGAAAGTAAAAATAGAAATTTCTCTATTAAGTCAACCTACTAAAACTATTTATTCTTACATATATCCCTCTACTCCCAATCCAAATAACGCAAAATCATATTTTACAGGGTCGGCAGGATCAAACTGTTTGAGGTTTTGGGTGAGTTCTATTGCCGTTTGCCAGTCTGCTTTTGGTCGGGTTATCAGACCTAATTTACGGCCTACTCTTTCTACATGCACATCGCAAGGACAGACCAATTGAGCAGGAGAAATTTTATTCCAGATACCAAAATCTACACCTTTATCATCTTTTCGCACCATCCAGCGCAAAAACATATTGATTCTTTTGCAGGATGAGTTTTTAGCAGGTGTAGCAATATGCTTTCTGGTGCGAGCCGGGTAATCTTCCGGACTGAAAAAAGCTTTCTGGAAGTTTTCTAAAGCAATTTTGGTATCTACTGATTCAGGAGTTAACCCTTGAATAAATGCTTCTTCCAGAGAATCATGTTTGGCATAAAAATCTTTAAAAAACTCAATGAAATAGAGTGTATCTGTGGTATTAAAAGTGCGATGTTTGAATGACAGAAAGCGCTTTAAATCAGTATCCTTATGATTTTTGATGAAATCATAGGGCGCACTGTCCATCAATTGTATTAACTCGTTACATTTATTAATGATGGTTTTTCGTTGTCCCCAGGCTAGAGTAGCTGCTATGAAGCCGGTAATTTCTATATCTTGTTTCAGTGAGAACTGATGCGGAATACTAATGGGATCGTTGGGAATAAAACCCGGTTGATTAAACTGTTCGTACTTTTCGTTCAGTAAATCTAAAATATAGTCAGACATGGGCAAGTGTGCAACTACTCCAAAACCATTGGAGCACCAAAATAAGCAGAATGATTTATTTCTTAATTAATCTCAGAATAAATACACAAATCTTCGAAATAGTAGAAAATACGGCTACAATACCAGTGAATAAAAGTCCGAAAACTGTAATGATTGGATACATAATAGCAAAGAATATGGTCCATATCTTATTCTTTGCAGTAGCTGCAACAGGTTTTGGTGTATTATCTTTTAACTGACTCGGATGCATGAAATTGTGATTTGCGTACTTATTAATACTTCTATAATGCATAACTCAAAGACGCACGAATTCGTTTGTCTTTGGGCTGTAATTTTTCAAAAGCCTTTGGTGAAATCTTGATAATAGCATCGCCTGAACCTGATAATTTACCAATTACTTTTACCCAGACACTTTGTCCGTTGGCTTCATTAGCAATTTTGATCAATGTGCCCACCGGAGCAGTGCGATGTAATGCCAGATATTTATTAGTCGATGAACCAGCATCTATTACCTCTGCAATGCCTTGTTCGCTGTACTTCTTGCCAGTGGGGGCATTTGGTACAGGAGTTTGAGGTTTATTGGCTAGAGGTTTAGTTACAACAGTATTTGTTGGTTTTGTTTTCTCTACATCTCCGGCAGGGCCAGAAGCAGCTTTAGGTTTGGTAACCGTTGCCACTGGATTTACAACAGGCTTTGGTTTGGCAATTTCTTTCTTCTCTTCTTTAGCTGCTGTGGTCACAAGATTGGCAGGCTTTTCTACCACTAATACCTGATTGATTTTTAATACATCGCTGGTAAGCTTATTCCACTCTCTCAATTGCCATACTTTTACTTTGTGCTTAGTAGCAACACTAAAAAGTTTATCTCCTGCTACCACCGTATAGGTTTTGAGTTTTGTATTTTTTACCTCAGTCGTATTATCATTCACAGCATTTTTCAGGCTGTCTTCTTTTTTAGTTAAAGCCTCTTTTGGCGTCGCCTCAGGTATATCAATTACTTCTATACCGTTTTCATCAACTACGCCTCTTGGTCGGGTAGTATCAGGTGCAGGTTGTGCTTCTGCCACTCTGGGGCGTGGGATACTTTTGCTTTTGGTGTTGAGAGGAATACTGATTACCTGGTCACTAGCCATAATCGCATCTTTCCTGAATTCAGGATTGGCTGCATAAAATTCTTTTTCAGACGAATTATAGCGTTTTAAAATCGAGTACAATGTCTCGCCTTGCTCTATTTTGTGTAGAACAAATAATTTGCCGTTTTTTTTCTCGATACCAATAGAATCGAGAGGGGTTGGAAGTGAATTACTGAATGATTTTGTCAGGTAAAGCACGAGAAAAGCCGTAGTAAAAAAGTATCTTAACATGGTAGTCAAGCGATTGGATTTAACGCAAATTTAATGATTCTGCGAGAGATTAACGCATATATTTTTTTTTTCGTGTAAATTCGCCCCGAATAAAACATTGAAACCTATGAAAATTCTTGGAATTATACCGGCAAGATTTGCTTCAAGTCGTTTTCCGGGCAAGCCTTTAGTCGATATTAACGGCAAAAGTATGATTCAGCGTGTGTATGAACAGGCATTAAAAGCTAAGAGTTTACAAAGAGTTGTGGTAGCAACTGATGACGCCAGAATTCTGAATCATGTTTTAGAATTTGGTGGCGATGCAGTGATGACTTCAAGTAGTCATCCGACGGGTACAGACCGTTGTTTTGAGGCGCTCGAAAAGGCGGGCGGTGTATCAAAGTATGATTATGCCATTAACATTCAAGGAGATGAGCCATTTATTGACCCGGATACAATCGATCAGATTTCGGGATTATTAGATTTCAAGACTGAAATTGCTACAGCAGTTAAGAAAATTAAGGATTATGACACTTTGCGCGACCCAAATGTGGTAAAGGCTGTATTAACTATGCGTAAGCAATGTTTATATTTCAGCCGTCAGGTAGTGCCGTATGTGCGTGGCTTTGAGCCTGACGAATGGCTGGAGCATGCAGATTTCTACAAGCATATTGGTATTTATGCTTACAGAAGTGACGTTTTAGAACAGATTTCACACATCCCGACTTCCCCTTTAGAAAATACTGAAAAATTGGAGCAGCTTCGTTGGCTAGGCTATGGTTATAAAATCTACGCGATTATAACCAACTATGAAAGCTTTGGGATTGATACCAAAGAAGACCTTGAAAAAATAAATCGATAAAAGAATTATAGGTTAAAAAAGGCAGGAGAATGGAAAATAGAAGAAGTGGTTCTCTATATTTGGCATAAGAACTATTTCGGGAAAGATATTTACATTCTCCTTTCTTCTTTTTCCGTGCTCCTCTAAACCCTTACTTCAACAAGGCGCAAACCCAGGTGCCAATCGCACAAACACCTAAGCCGAGAGATTCTCTTCCTAATTCAATATTGAGGGTTTTCATACCCATTTGATTCAACATGACACCTTCCCACTCGGGTGGAAACTGATTGATAGCCCACATCAGATACAATAAGCCAAAAGCAAAATAAACAATTCGTTCTCCTTTACCTTGTAATTTATGGTAGCATAAAAAAACGGGAATCAGATAGGTTGGAATCCAGACGTATGGGTCTGGGTCGTTATACTGAACTATAGCAGCATAGACGAAAAAGGCCATAAAAAGCCATAGAGTAATTTTTTTGACCATTGGCAGAAAGATTTTATCGTTAGGATTGGCGTATCAAAGCAACCGAAAAAAACATTTGCTGTCAAGTTAAAAGTTTCATAACTTTCTAGCTAAACACTTATCCGAATATTTTTTGTTAAGCCATGAATCCAAAATTCCTTTTAATCCTCTTATCCCCTTTCTTATTTTCCTGTAAAAGCAAGCCAAAAACACTATTCACCTTATTACCTGCTTCCGAAACAGGTGTTACCTTCCAGAATACAGTTATCGAAAACGAGCAGTTTAATCTTTACGATTTTCATAATGTATATAATGGTGCAGGGGTATCGGTTGGTGACCTAAATAATGATAATCTGCCAGATTTGTATTTTACCTCAAATATGTCGGGTGACCGTGTTTATCTGAATATAAGCAATAAAGAAAACGGCTCTCTTAAATTTCAGGATATTACCGATAAAGCAGGCATAGTTAAGCGCGGGTGGTCAACAGGCGTGACGTTGGCCGATGTGAATGCTGATGGCTTATTAGATATATATGTCTGTAAATCAGGTAATTATAGGGGCGATTTGCGGGCAAATCAACTATACGTCAATCAGGGTATTGGCCAAAATGGTGTTCCGACTTTTAAAGAGAAAGCGCAGGAATATGGGTTAGCCGATACTACCTATTCAAGTCAGGCAGCCTTTTTTGATTATGACAAAGACGGTGATTTGGATATGTATTTACTGACTACCACCAATATGGTTCGTAATCCAAACCGTATAACCGTGCCTGTTAATGATGGAACAGGGTATTCAGGCGACAAATTATACCAGAATGATGGCAATGCTAAATTCACGGATATAAGCAAAAAGGCAGGTATTTTACATGATGGTAATGGTTTGGGCCTATCAATCTGCGATATTGATAATGATGGTTGGGAGGATATTTTCGTAAGCAACGATTTTCTGCCTAATGATTTGCTGTATGTAAATAATCATAATGGTACATTTAAAGAAATGGCGAAAGAGTATCTGAAACACCATAGTCGTTTTTCAATGGGTAATGATGTGGCTGATTTTAATAATGATGGACGAATGGACATTATGACTGTCGATATGTTACCTGCTAATAACGAACAGCGAAAAATGATGACAGGGCCAGGTAACTTTGAACAATACGAGGTCGAGCTAAATACGGGATACCATTCGCAATTTATGCGGAATATGCTACATCTGAATTTAGGTAAAACTCCTGATGGCCGCTTACTTTTTTCAGAAATCGGGCAATTGTCGGGTGTACATAGCAGCCAATGGAGCTGGGCGCCGCTGTTTGCTGATTTTGATAATGATGGTTTGAAGGATTTATTCATCTCAAATGGCTATCTGAGAGATATTACAAACCTTGATTTTATATCTTATAATGTGGCTTATGAGCAGCGCAATCTGGGTAATCTCAGAAGATATATGATTGACAGATCATTAGAATTGCCTTCATGGAATGATGTAAATTGTTTTTATAGAAATAAAGGAGACCTGACTTTTGAAAATGCTACACCTCAATGGTTTGGAGATTCTCTATCTGTTTCGAATGGAGCTGCTTATGCTGATCTGGACAACGACGGAGATTTAGATCTGATAATAAATAATACCAATAAACCTGCCTATGTGATGAGGAACGATGCTGAAAAGGCTAGTTTTTTAAAGATTCAATTGAAGGGCAGTCCGAAAAATATTTATGGTTTGGGAAGCGAAGTGAGTATTTATATGAAAGGTGATTTACAGAAATATCATCAGGCTGTTACAAAAGGATATGCTTCATCGGTTGATTATACCATTCATTTTGGGTTAGGAAAAAATGATAAAATAGATTCACTGGAAATAGTCTGGACAGATGGCAAGATACAGAAGCTAAAAAATGTAAAAGCGAATCAGACAATCAAACTGGATTATGCTAATGCTACCTCATCAACTAAAGTTCCTAAGCAACCGGAAGCTACTTTACTAACAGATGTAACCTCATCAGTTAATATCAATTTCCAACCTAAGGAAGAACATTATGTAGATTACAACGTAGAAACCTTATTACTGCATAAACTATCACAGCAAGGCCCAAAAATGGCGGGAGGAGACATAAATAATGACGGGTTGGAAGATTTTTTTGTAGGTGGTTCGTACAAAAATTATGGAAAGTTCTTTGTACAGACATTATCAGGGCAGTTTATTCAGAAATCATATACTGATGAGTCTTTGCCCAAAGGCGAGGAAGATATAGAAATGGTATTGTTTGATGCTGACCATGACAAAGATTTGGATTTATATATCGCAAGCGGCTCTAACGAGTATCCGGATGGTTCAAAATTTTATCAGGATAGGCTATATCTGAATGATGGCAAAGGAAATTTTACTAATGCTACTAATCAATTGCCGGTTATTAATCATAGTGGTTCTTGTGTAGCTGTTGCCGATTATGATAAAGATGGTGATTTGGATATTTTCAGAGGTGGGCGGCTAACTCCCTTACAGTATCCTCAATCGGGTGATAGCTATTTATTGAAAAACGATTACGGCATTTTCAGCAATTATACTGAACAAGCTTCTGCAGAACTTGCTAAAATTGGGATGGTAACTGATGCTATCTGGATAGATATTGACAATGATACCTGGTTAGATTTAGTAGTAGTAGGAGAATTTATGCCTATTAGCATTTTTAAAAATAATAAAGGCAAATTAAGTAAACTAGATGCATTCCCAAATTCAGATGGATTTTGGAATACAGTATTAGCCGGTGATTTTGATAAAGATGGAGACATTGATTTAGTATTGGGTAATATGGGTTCAAACTCTCGTTATCATTGCTCATTGCAAGAGCCACTGACCATATATGGAGCAGATTATGATGAGAACGGTCGATGGGATGGCATTCCTTCATATTACATCAATGGAAAGGAACATCCAATCCCAACAAGAGACGATTTGCTACGGCAATTACCTTCTTTCCGGAAAAAATTTCCAAATTATGCCAGTTATGCCAAAGCAACCATGAAAGAGGTGCTGACAGACTTACAAATGAAACAGGCTGTCATTAAGAAGGCTTATATGCAGGAAAGCATGTATGCCGAAAATCTGGGTAGCGGAAAGTTCGTCTTAAAACCTTTGCCACAAATGGCTCAATGGGCCCCTATCCAAAGTATCTTAATAGAAGATGTAAATCATGACGATAATTTAGATATAATGATGGTAGGAAATGCCTATGATGCAGAGCCTATTGCAGGTAGATACGATGCTTCTGTAGGATTTATTCTAATTGGAGATGGCAAGGGGAATTTTAAACCTGCCCTTTATGACAAAACGGGCTTTGTAGCGGACGGAGATTGCAAAGATATAATTGCACTGAAAACTGCTTCAAAAAACAAGTTATATATAGTATCTCAGAATAGCGCTCCACTGAAAGTTTTTAAAGGCAAATAAAAAAGTCTGATAGTATTTATTTGCTATCAGACTTTTGGAAGAGTTTTACCTTTATTCAATTAGCTTAACAGCCTTGGTCTGTAAAGGCGTAGTATCTGCATATAGAGTCGCTAAGACACCTGTAACAGGTAAATCTTTCGTTGAAATTTCAACTGCACCTTGTTGCTGGGTCAAACTGATTTTTTTCAGAATCAGGTCAGCTTTAGGATGAAATAAAACAATTTCTCCTGAAGTCTTTCCGGCAGGCAAGGCGTATTTCAACTTAAAAGAAGCACTTGTTTTAGCAGAGACATCTTCCTGTAAATAGGCTTCCTGCACAGGAGCAACAGAGCTTATTTTTTGCTGTTCTGGTGTGCGGCCATTTGGGTCAATGCTTTGGCAAAAGGCAGACAAACTCAAAAAAGACAGAATAATGATTGTATAGATAGTCTTCATTTTTTTAGATTTATTTTTTGTCGGCTTTTTTTTCTTTTTCTTCTTTACCTAAGATAGCTTCCTTGTTTAAGACAGCTTCCAGACGTTCTAATCGGGTATTTAAAGCTTCATATTGAGCCAATTTGGCTTTTAGGTCATTAATCTCTACCTTTTGCTGTTCATTAACGGCTATCTGCTCCTTTATGCCCTGTAGCAGAATAGGAATGAGACCCATATAATTGACAGTTTTGAAAGATACATTTGTTCCTGGGAAAGAAGTAGGACTTACAAAAGAGGGTAAAACCTTTTCTACTTCCTGCGCAATGAGACCATATTGTAAAGTATTAGAGAAACCTAAAGTTGGATATTCATCTGTCTTGTAATAGAAAGTTTTCGGACTCAGTGAGCTTATGATTTTAGACATGCTACTCATATCCATAATATTTCTTTTCAGTTTCATATCAGATGGTGTAACCATTGGTCCTCCTGGCATAAGTGGCCCTGCTACATAAAGGGTGTCTTCATAAAAGCCAGTGCCTTTTACGTGTAATTGGGTCTTTGGGCTTGCTATACCAATCCCAACTTTCCCCGAAGCTGAGATATCAATACTACTGGTAGGTGCACCTGGTCTTATTCTGAAAGGCAAACGGCTACCGCTTGTAACATCTCTGATAAAGAAATTGGCTTCATTACCCGCCATATCCCAGGTTTGGGCTGTGAAACCACCATTTGAATTTTGTTCTAATCTTATAGCTGGGGTATTACTGGTATTCATATGCACATCCAAAACGGGGCTTGCTGTCCGTAAACCAATTCTACCTATATTATCCATAAAAAAGGCATTCGTAGCTGCTCCGGCCATAATTTTAAACGGAACTTTAGAACCAGTTACATCCCTGATAGCCAAAGAATTAGTGCCACCAGATGCACTCTCATTGGCTTCAATTTCCCAATCATTTGCTGGAAAGCCAGTACCTGTGCTGGTATCATCAAAAGCCAAACGTGTATTGTTTTCTTTCAGCCTGATGGTGTTAAAACCAAAACTCTCATTATTGACGCAGTCAAATCCTACACATAAGCTTTGTTGTACTATTAGATCGTCAGCAATTACCTGGTCGGCAATACTGCGTTCTTTCAGTTCGATTTTCTGACCTAACTGGTCTTTCAGAAATTGTTCGGGGCTTTTTCGTTGTGCATACACTTTCGGCACAACATATTGAGCGTTAGTCTTTGGTTTTTTGGGGCTTTTCCGGGTGCTCTGGGAAAAAGAATCATAGCACACCATCAAGCACAAAAACAAGACAGAACACGACAGAGTCGTAGAGATTGTTTTCATGGGAGATTAGCATTTATGGTTTTAATCAATAGGTGACGTGCAATAAGCAGACAGAACTCTACTTATTGTTTTCCAAAAGTATCATTTTTTTTCAAGACTAAGCTCCTTTTTATCAGCTTTTTAGCAATAAAAATTTATTGAATGGCTTGAGCCTTGCCGGCAGTTAAATTAAGATTGGTGTGTCTTTTTTCTAAAACCATTTGTAGAGAGCAGAAAAGTTTCGTACCTTTGCAGTGGCAAATTACCAGCTCCTGCTGAATCCCCCAGGTCTTGACCGAAGCAAGGGTATTGTGGTTGAGCGGTGAATTTGCCTTTTTTTGTTTTTGGCTCATAGCAATTGTTCAAATATATACCACTACTTTCATGTAACTAAACCCCAAAGGCATGAAAGTTCCTAACAAAATCTTCCGGTTTTCGGATATGGGGCTATATGTTCTATGAAATTTTTTATCGATACCGCCTCCCTCAAAGAAATACAAGAAGCACAAGACCTTGGTGTGCTTGATGGTGTTACTACCAATCCATCATTAATGGCAAAAGAAGGTATTGCCGGAAAAGATAATGTAATGCGTCACTACAAAGCGATTTGTGAGATAGTAGATGGTGATGTAAGCGCAGAGGTAATCTCGACGAAATACGAAGAGATGATTAATGAAGGTGAGGAGTTAGCAGAAATAGATGAGCAGATAGTAGTAAAGATACCGATGATAAAAGATGGTATCAAGGCAATCAAATATTTTTCAGAAAGAGGTATCAAAACCAACTGTACTTTGGTTTTCTCGCCAGGACAGGCATTATTGGCTGCAAAAGCCGGAGCTACTTATGTATCTCCATTTGTAGGCCGTTTAGATGATATTTCAACAGATGGGATGAATCTGATTGAAGACATTCGTCTGATTTATGATAATTATGGCTACGAAACGCAGATTTTAGCTGCTTCGGTGCGCCATCCGATGCATATCATTCAATGTGCTAAAATCGGTGCCGATGTAATGACAGGACCGCTTTCAGCGATTCTAGCATTACTGAATCACCCGTTAACTGATAGCGGTCTGGCTAAATTCTTAGCTGATCACGCTAAAGCAAATCAGAAATAAGCTTTTGATTAATATTAAGGAGTTTTTGCTGAATATGACAAAAACTCCTTAATATTGAAAGATAATTAATGCCCGATACATGGAGCCCATCATTTCTCTGCAGAATGCCTATATTTACCAACGTGACCAACTGGTGTTATCAGCAGTGAATTTTACTATTCGCGAAGGTGAGTTTGTTTATCTGATTGGTCGTACAGGTAGTGGGAAATCATCAGTTTTACAGACATTATATGCCGACCTCTGGCTTGAGAAAGGCACGGGGGTAGTAGTAGGCTATGAACTTCATGCCTTAAAACGCTCGCAAATACCGCATTTAAGAAGAAATATCGGGATAGTTTTTCAGGATTTTCAGTTATTAGGTGATAGAAACGTAGAGAAAAACCTCATATTTTATCTGAAAGCTATGGGTTGGAAGGATAAAGAAGAAATGGGTGTGAGAATCAGCGAAGTATTGAACCTGGTTAATCTGCCTAATATTCTTGAAAAAATGCCTCACCAATTATCCGGAGGTGAGCAGCAAAGAGTAGGTATTGCCCGTGCCTTGCTGAATCAACCACAAATTATATTGGCTGATGAACCAACTGGTAATCTTGATGCAGAGATGTCGGTTGAGATTTTGAAATTATTTATGGATATTAATGAGAAATCAAATACGGCCGTGCTAATGGCTACTCACGATTTTGAATTGATAGAACGCTTCCCCCGCCGCACCCTATATTGTGACAAAGGATTAGTACAGGATTTAACAGAGAGTTTGTAAGACAGCTCTAGTTAAAACCCGTAATACCGACCTTAATCACCCACTGATTGGTAGCAGTAAGCACCTGTTTACTTTTATACTCAAAATTATTGTCAATCTCAACCGAACGGGGTTTTACAATCTTGGTAGCATCTGCCTGCTGATAATAGACCCCAATATCCAGATAGCTGTTTTTCAGACTTCCAAACAGTTTGATACCTAAACCAACGCCCAAACCATAATTAGGCGTTACTTTAGTCCAGCGCTCTAAGGTTTCAGATTCATCTTCATTCAATTGTTCTACCAGACTAGTCTGAATAAATTTCGCTCCGAAAAAAGCATCAGCATAGGGATTGATTTTTGAACTCCATAAGACCGGACGATAACGCGCTAAACCATTCAACCAGAAAGAAGTATTATTCACACGAAAATCTCCTGTATACGTAGTAATCGGATCTTCCTTGCCATCGCCCTGGAAACCAATTTCGGCCCCATAGAAAACTGGTGAAGCCTTTTTTCTTCCATACGGATTAAAGAGAATACCTCCGGTTAAGCCAAACTTTGTGCCTGCTTTATTCCCCTCCTTCAATATACTTTTATAATTCCCTACTGCATTGCCCATATTCAAGGCAATAAAATAGGAATATTTGTCTTCAATATATTTAGGTTGCTGCTCTTGCTGGGCAACAACCTCAAGTAAACTTATGCAGAAGAATATGGAAAGTATAAATCTCATTTTTAATCTCCAATGATTGAACTTATAAAATTATTTATGAATAGTAATAATTTTGGACTGATAGAACATTTACAGGAAGGACAAAATAATGTGATAAATATGCTTCAAGTAATTTATTCGGATTCTATATTAAAAAAAGTAAGCCCAATCTTAATTATCAATAGATTGGTATTCGCTACTATTTGAGTACTTGTAATTCCGAAGCTATTATCAATGAATACAGAATTTGGTTTAAGAATTTTTGTAGGTTCTGCCTGCTTATAGTATATCCCAAGATCAAGATACGCATTTGTTGCATACTTGAGCAACTTAATGCCGACTCCAATACCTAAGCCATAGGTTTGAGTAATTGATTTCCACCTTTCTAAAGATTGAGAACCATCTTCACCTAAATCTTCCCCCAGACCTGAATTAATAAATTTAACTCCATAAAAAGCATCAATGTAAGGATTAAATCTCGAACTCCATAAAATAGGGCGGTATCTTACAAGACCGTTTATCCAGTTAGAAAAAGTAGTAACCGAAAAATTTCCCGGATAAGAAGTAACTGGTCTTTCCCAATAGGTTATTGTACCAATTTCTCCACCTACCATTATTGGGAAAGACTTTTTTGCCCCAAAGGGATTAAATAGAGCACCGCCCGATACACCAAATTGGGGTCCTAATCTGTTTCTTTCTTTTAATATTGTTTGATATTCCCCAACTCCATTTCCTGAATTCAAATTCACGAAAATCGAGAATTTGTTGCCAATATTTTCATCCCGGTCTGGTTGAGCAAAAGCCTCAAATAGAAACGTACAAAAGAATATACAAAGTAAGACTCTCATTTTCGTTACTATTTCGCAGTCAGATAAGCAAACGGAACAATCATTTCCTCAATCGAAATACCTCCGTGCTGGAAAGTATCTTTATAATGGCTCACATAATGGTTATAGTTATTAGGATACGCAAAGAAATAATCTTCCATCGTAAAGAAATAGGCTGTTGAAACATTAGGTCTTGGCAACATAAATAGTTCAGGTTTCCTGACTACCAGAACGTGGTCATCCTTATCATCCAGATTCAGGTTTTTGCCTTGTTTGTATCGCAAGTTAGTATTTACATTTCTATCACCCACAATTCTTTTGGGGTGTTTTACCCGAATCATTCCGTGGTCGGTCGTAATCACCAATCGGCCTTTTTTCTCAGCTATTTTCTTCAACAAATCTAATAAAGGCGAGTGTTCAATCCAAGACCTCGTGATAGAACGATAAGCCGACTCATCAGGTGCTAATTCTTTAATCATACCCATTTCGGTACGGGCATGCGAAAGCATATCTACAAAATTGTAGACGATAGCTACCAGTTGATTTTTTAATAGATTATTAAAATTATCAACCAAGCTTTTCCCTTGATTGATATTTAAGATTTTATGGTAAGAAAAACTGATATTCAGGCGGCTTTTATCAATCTGTCGTTTCAGAAATTCTGCTTCATTATTATTCAGCGCATCTTCATTTTCCCCTTCATCATTCACCCATAAATCAGGATGTTGACGGGCCATATCAGAGGGCATTAAACCAGAGAAGATGGCATTTCGTGCATAAGACGTAGCTGTAGGCAGAATGGCATAATAATCGCTTTCTTCTTCTACGTTGAAATAGCCACTGATTACCTCTTCCAATATTTTCCACTGGTCGTAGCGCAGATTATCTATTAATAAGAAAAAAAGCGGGGAGTTTGACTCTACTAATGGAAAAACCTTTTTCTTCATTAACTGGTGCGAAAGCAAAGGCTTATCGGCTTTCGGGTCATTCAGCCAATCTTCGTAGTTTTCTTCTATAAATTTACAAAAATTGGAGTTGGCTTCCGATTTCTGCATGCCGAAAACCTCTTCCATGCTTTTATCTTCTGAGCGGTCTAGTTGAAGCTCCCAATAGATGAGTTTTTTATAGATTTCAGCCCATTCTTCATGGCCGATACGGTCGTTATACTGCATAGCCAGATTACGGAAGTCCTGCTGGTAGCCCAGATTAGTTTTTTCAGAAATCAGGCGTTTATTTTCAAGAATCTTTTTAACTGAAAGCAGAATCTGATTTGGATTAAGCGGCTTTATCAGATAATCGGCAATGTTCGAACCAATAGCATCTTCCATAATCCGTTCTTCTTCCGATTTCGTAATCATCACTATGGGCAAATTAGGCTTGAGTAGTTTAATTTGTGAAAGGGTTTCCAGCCCTGTCATACCGGGCATCATTTCATCTAAAAAAACTACATCAAAACGCTCTGTTTCTACTTTGTCAATGGCATCAGCCCCGCTTGGTACAGGAGTAACATCATAGCCCTTGCCTTGTAGAAAAATTATGTATGGTTTTAGTAAATCTATCTCGTCGTCTGCCCAGAGTATGTTATATCGCATAAGATTATCAGTTTTATAAATTGTGTAAAGCTACAATGCAAAAATATGAACTTTTATTGCCTATACGCATGCTTAATTTTTCTTAATTTGCGTAGATTGCGATATGACTGAAATTCATTAAAATTAGCATTAGAATAGTTGAATCAAGTAAATTTGTATTTTTGTAACAAGACCAAAGAAGCCCCGATTTGAAACGACTTCAATCCTTTCTTGAAAGTATCTATCTATGGAACACAACTGTTTCACTGTATAATTTGTTGACAATTCTCTGGAAAAAAATTATAACTTTTGATATTGACCAGCGAGCCGCTTCGGTTTCCTATAGCTTTTTATTGGCCGTTTTTCCCGGAATTATATTTTTATTTACGCTTATCCCTTTTATCCCCATCAATCATCTTGACAAATTGATTATGGATTTTCTGGAGGATGCCATGCCACGCGGGATTTATGAAAACACTTCAGTAACTATACAGGATATCGTAAGTAGAAAACGAAGTGATGTTTTGTCATTCGGTTTTTTCTTTACAGTTTTTGCTGCTACCAATGGTATGATGGCACTCATGCGTGCATTTAATATGGCTCTGCAAGTAAAAGAAAAACGTAATTACCTGAAAGCCAGACTCATAGCACTCTTTCTAACTGTGTTATTGATTATAGTCATGGTTTGTGCCATTGTTATCCTGGTTGTGGGTAGAATCATTATCGATTTCCTGTTTGCTAAAGGATTGTTGAACGAAAACTTTACTTTTTATTTGTTTCAGGTGGTGCGGTATGGCGGTATCTTCCTGATTTTCTATTTTGGTATTTGTGTTATTTATTATTTTGCCCCTGCCGTTCATAAAAGACTAAAGTTCTTCAATGTAGGGGCTTTTATATCATCATTCCTGGGGATTTTAGCTACCAACCTTTTTTCATTTTACCTGGCTAATTTTAACTCCTATAATAAGCTTTACGGCTCTATAGGTACACTAATAGCATTGATGGTGTGGCTCTATCTGATTGCCCTGATTCTGATTCTCGGATTTGAAATCAATATTTCGGTGAGAGAAGCGCTTACTACCTATAAAATTGAAAAAGGTGAGATAGACTCACCTTTACAATAATAAATGGCTATGTATATTTTATTGCCAGAAGCCTTCGGCTATCATGGCTTTTTCGAGTTTCGCTCCTAAGGCGTCAGACGCTTTTACCAAAGGCAGACGTACTTCTGAACTACAAACTTTCTTGATTTCAAGGCATTTTTTGATACCTACCGGGTTCGACTCTGTATAAAGCAGGGTATCAAAATCTATGAATCTTTTCTGTATTTCAGCAGCTTTGTCAAAGTCTCCGTTCAAGGCCGCCCAGGTTAGTTCTCCGAATTCTTTCGGGAATGCATTGGCAATCACTGAAATTACACCTTTAAAACCTACGCTGATAGATGTAGTAACCAGATTATCATCACCTGATAATAAAAGGAAATCTTCAGGACAACGTTTGGCTAATTCCTGAGCATTTTCGATAGTACTGGCATCTTTTATCCCAATAATATTCGGGTGTTTGGCCAATTCAACTATTGTTGGTATCTGCAAGCTGATAACCGTACGACCCGGTACATTATACAATAAAACCGGTACCGGAGAGGCATCAGCAATCGCTGTAAAGTGAGCAATCAGCCCTGCTTGAGGAGGTTTATTATAATAAGGACAAACCGAAAGAATAGCTGTAACACCCGATAAATCAGTGGCCTTGATAGTCTCTAAAACTGCTTTGGTATTATTACCCCCTAAACCATAAACAATCGGCAGGTTCTTGGGATTATGTTCCT
>CBIHRH010000031.1:0-16543 GCA_966212365.1 uncultured Emticicia sp.
TGGTTGTAATAATTGGCGATTAAATATTGATTGGCTCTGAATTAATCTGAATTTTCATTGTCAGCATTCGTAAATCTTTACGACCTTTGCAGAAAATATTTTTTGAAGCTTTGAAAGAGTACACCCGAAATCAGCTGGCGCTGCGCAACGGTCAGGACAAGGAAGAAATCTGGATAGCCTATCAGTCGATTATCTATGATGTAACACATTCAAGATTATGGCGAAATGGCAAACACTACGAGCACTGGGCCGGACAAGACCTAACCGATGAACTGAAAGATGCACCGCATGCAGAAGGAGTTTTTCAGAGGTTTAAAGCGGTCGGGAAATTGATTTCTTAATTGTTTTTGTCTGAACTATGATTTACCTGATTTAATGATTCTACTGATTAAATCAATTAATCAATCGCTCAGCTGCCCAATTCCAAAATCATACTCAATCAGTTTAATCAGGTAAATCAAAGTTCAAGACATTTTTACTCATGAAACTCATCGAATCAATTATACTTTTCGCAAGTTTAGCTTTTTTGGTTATGTTCGTCGATCAGGCACTTTATAAGAAAGTACCTTTGAGTGATAGCTATTTCTTTCTGATGTTTTCGTTGGCTGGTTTTCTTTATTATACCTATCGCCGTGGTTTAAGAAAAATTAAAGAAAAAAAGGAAGCAGAAGCTAAAAAGGATGAAAAGCCTAAAAATATTGAGCAACGTCTTAAGAAAAAATAAGCACCCCGGGCAACCAGAATACCAGTTCACCTACCCAGCGATAATGTTGGTTGATGGAAAGTTGTTTCGAGAAAAGAAAAATAGCCAAGGTGGCGCAAGCCATAGCAAACTCTATCAGAAATACGTTCTGCATATAGCCTTCCGGGCTTATCGAAAAGGTAATGAGCATCAGGACAGTAATACTTACAACTATCCACCTGACACCGCCATCTCCTATTTTTTGAGCGAAATTCTTCACTTCGGGTGTTTCGTGCATTTCATACCATGAGAACACTAAGATGCTTTGATGAACCAGCAGGATAAAATTAAAAGCCGATAGATACTGCCAGAAATCTACCGTTTTACCTACAAAGGCACTGCCAAAAACAGGTAGGCTATAAAGCAAAGCAGTGGCGAGTTCTTTAAAATAGTGATAAGCTGATGCCGAAGTTTTCTTTTGAAGTACACGAAAATAAAGAAACAGAAAAACTGAGAATGCTATACCGAAGATAATAACAGGCTTAGGCAGAAAGAAAACCAGAAAGAGTGCCAGAACTGATAACACAATAACGACTACCTGCAGATAATACTGATGAGTAAAATGAAACTGATGCCGTGCATTCTGTGGCTCTGATTTGATGTTATCCAGAAGCCTGTCGAAGATATAAATAATCCAGGTGCATATCCCTAAAACTATTAATACCAGAGCATTAGGCTGGCTATTCCCATCAGGCATCTTCCAGAACATGATACTACTCAATACTGCCCCTGCCACTACATCAAGACTCAGGTAGTGGAAGGTTTGGAGGATATTGGCAGGTTTGGTGTTCATGGTTCAGCAAATTAGGTACATAACGGTAGTATCAGCGACTGAAACGGTCCGCCGTAGCGGTCGCCGTCTAAGATAACAAAGGTCTATAATTATTTACATCGCCGGACTTAAGTCCGGCTTCCATGCAAACTATTCCTTTGTTATTTTAGCTACCGACTTCAGTCGGTGAAACGCCGAGACAGAAGTTGTTATTCCAGCACAATCTCATCCCCTATCTTAATCTGTCCCTTCTCTATCACCAATAAATTCTGCCCGAATAAGATTTTATTGCCGTCTTTTCTGTATTGAGCTAATGTTTTTAAAGGTTCTTTTCCCTTTTCGGCTGTTTCGGGGTTGATGGTTGTCAGTACGCAACGGGCACAGAGTTTTACACCTACCAGTATTGCCTCTCCTACCTGAAAGTATCTGAAATTATCTTCGTCATGCGCCTCTCCGCCTGAAAAAACCAGATTCGGACGGAAGCGTTTCATCTCCATCTTCTCGTCCAGTTTATCATTCAGATAATCCAGACTCGACTGGCCAATAATTAAAACAGGATAGGCATCAGCAAAGCTTGTATGCTCTTCTTGTGTGATTGAATATTTAGGGTCGGTTGGCCGGATAGAATCATCAGGTTGATAATACAGACGAGTTTCTTTTTCTAAAACCTCGGTAAACCAGGCATCTGCTTCATCACTTACTCTTATGCCTCTCACCACATCATCCCAGATTGTAATCATGCGATTATCATCTGTTTGAGGCCCAAATGGCACTTTTAATGGAGCAATGTCTTTCTTGCGATGACTTACTTTCAGTCCATCACATTCTATCGCTACATCAATCAATGCCATCTGCTCATTTTCTCTTTGAGTTCTGAACATATTATCACCATCAGTCAGCACCCAACGGCGGTCGTATTGTAGCCCTCTGTCTTCTACCTGAGCCGAATGAAGTGAAATTCCACCCAAAGATTTAATGGGGTAAATGTTTATTTCAGTAATAATTATTGCCATATTTACTTATATTTTTTCGGATACAACAATTCTCAGATAAAATCGTTTGAGTTATTAGGTCAAACATATAAATTGGAGGAAAATTCAAGGCGTTATAGCAAGCCTCTGTTTTGTGTCGGTGATTAACTTATAGCTACAACCTATAAAAATTATGGGCGTGTATGGTGGCCCTACCCATTTATACGATGAAAAAAACATTCTATCTCATTGCACTTCTGCTTCTTTCGAATGGTGTTTTTGCGCAACTCCAAATGTACAAACGAGGTCTGGCAAGTTTCGAAAAAGGTCAGTACGATTTAGCCATCAAAGACCTGGCAAAGGTAAATAATATTGCTGAAAGTGAAAAAGCGAATCTTAATTACAAAATAGCAGAAGCCTATCGTTTGTCCAATCGTTGGGTTGAAGCTATACCCTATTACGAAAAAGCTTTTGAAGCAAAATTATTGATACCAGAAGCGCACTTCCATTATGCTTTTGCCTTGAAAGCTGCTGAGAAATATGATATGGCGCTCAGAGAGTTGCAACAGTTTATCGACTCTAAAAGCACCATTAAAGCCTATAATGAAAAGGCCTATCGTGAGGTGAATACTCTGAAGATTATAGGTGAAATAAAGAAAAAACAAACGGAAATCAGTTTCAAAAACCTTTCTCAACTTAACACTGCCGGAGCAGAGTTCTCTCCGATGATTCATGGCGATGAACTGGTTTTTACGGCTTCCCGTAAAGGCAAAACGTATTCAAATGGACTGCCTTATGTGGGTTTATATAAAGCCAGATTGGCCCGTTCTATGGCCGAGCTGGGCAAACCTGAGAAATTCAGTGCAGCGATTTTTGATGAAGAGCGTAACGAGGGTACACCTACGTTTTCGCCGGATGGTAAAACGATGATCTATGCCAGAGGTAATACGGGTAAGAGAAAAGACTTATCCCCTGATATGGATTTATACATCTCACGCTTTGTAGATGGTACAGGCTGGACAGAACCTCGTTATGTGAGTGCCTCAGATTCGGCCAGTTGGGATGGTTGCCCTGCTTTCTCTCGCGATGGCAAAACGATTTATTTTGCTTCTAACCGTCCGGGAGGCCTAGGGGGTATTGACCTATACCGTGTGAATATGGATGCCTCGGGTCGTTTCGGTAATCCGGTGAATCTGGGTAAAGAAGTGAATACGGCTGGTGATGAAATGTTTCCGTATGTATCAGAAGATGGAAGATTGTATTTTGCCTCTGACGGACATCCGGGTCTTGGTAAATTAGACTTGTTTATAGCTGTTCGTTCAGCCGGTAAAATCACTATTGAAAACATGGGCGCCCCTTATAACTCAAACATGGATGATTTCGGACTTGTTATGAGTAAAAAGGGTGATATTTTCTTCTCATCAAACAGAGCCGGAGGTACGGGTGACGATGATATTTATTATTATGAAGCACCACAAAAAACCGAATTAGCAGAGAACACACCGCTGATTCCGATTTCAAAGCCTGATAGCCTGAATAAACCTACAGAAATCAAAACGGTTAGATATTATCTGGCAGGTACGGTTTATACAAAAAATGCCAATAACGAAAATATACCTTTAGATTCGGTAAGAATAAAAATCCTGACAACAGGTCAAGAAGAGCCGATGACAGAGATTGTTACGAGAAAAGATGGCAGGTTTGGCCCTATTGGTGTACAGGAAGATGGTGATTATGTGATTCTGGGCAGCAAAAAGAATTATCTGGCCAAACGTGAGGATTTCTCAATGAATGGGCGTGCTATCCCGCAATCATTGCTCACTAAAGCCATTACTGATACCACGTTTTATACTACGCTGAATCTGGAAGAAGTAGCTTTGGAAAAGGTATTCCGTGTAGAGAATATCTATTATGATTTGGATAAATGGGATATCAGACCTGATGCAGCTATAGAATTGGACAAACTGGTACAGATATTGGTTGATAACCCGACTATCAAAATTGAGTTAGGCTCACATACCGACTCCCGTGCAACTGAGGTTTATAACCAACGTCTGTCTCAGAGACGTGCTGAGTCTGCCGTGAATTATATTGTATCTAAAGGAATAGATAAAGCCCGTATTTCAGCCAAAGGTTATGGTGAAAGTGAATTGTTGATAAAGAATGCTAAGACCGAAGACGAACACCAGACCAACCGCCGTACAGAGTTCAAGATTATTGAAATTGAATAATAATAATAAACCCATCCATAAAGCAATAGCCCCGGAAATCTTTCGGGGCTATTTTGTTTATGGATCACGATTTCCGTTGTTACGGAAATCGTGATACGTTCTACCGTTGGATAAATATGTCGAAAATGAGGAAAAGAATGTTCGATTTGCATAAACATTTACCGTATTATTTCACCAACTTTGTTACCTCTCGTCTCTGCATATGATATAACAATTCCAATCAACTAAATATTTCACGTATTATGAAACACCTGCTCACCTTAACGCTCATAGCGTTTGTATTACTAACGGGATGTGAGAAAAACGAAGAAGACCCCGGCAATCCAACCTACAAAGGCGCTGAACAAACTTTAGGTAATGGCAAAGCCTATTCGTGGGTAACTTTTGCAGCCGATAATAATCCACTATCCATCGGTATTACACTTACGAAAGGCTCTCTTGACAACCTGCCGCATCCAGGTACCACTTTAGTATTAGCTTTACCTACTCAGGCCGTTGGCAAGACACCCTTTAGTTATATCATGATAGATTACCTGCACACAGGTCATGAACCTCCGGGTACTTATGATGTACCTCACTTTGATATGCACTTTTACATACAGTCTCAGGCTGAACGTGAGGCGATTCCGGCTTATCCGGTAGCACCTGCCAAATTTGACAATCTTCCTCCGGCTGGTTATATACCTAGTGGATATATCCGTCTTCCGGCTGGTGTGCCTGCCATGGGTGTTCACTGGGCCGACCCAAAATCACCTGAACTGGCAGGGACAGGCAAGTTTACTGAAACCTTAATCTATGGCTCGTATGACGGTAAAATGACTTTTATTGAGCCCATGATAGCCCATGAGTTTTTGAAAGGTACTCCGAATGTAAATAAGCTTCTGCCATTACCGACCAAGTTTGAGAAGGCAGGGTATTACCCAATGAACTATAGCATAAAGAAGGTAGGAGATGATATTCAGGTAAGCCTCGATGCGATGATGCTGATGCAGTGAGATTCTAGAATGACTTTTGTAGAATTGTCTGCACTTTGATTTAACTGATTTTTATGATTACACTGAAATAACATTTATATCCATTTAATAAAACCGGATTCTAAAAAATGATTTCGAATTAAATCAATTCAATCAGTTAAATCAAAGTTCAAGACGAAATTTCCTTACCACCGTATCAACGCCGAGCCCCACGTAAAGCCGCTACCAAAGGCAGCCAGACATACCAGATCTCCATCTTTTACTTTGCCAGCTTCCCAGGCCTCGCATAAAGCAATTGGAATTGAGGCGGCTGTGGTATTACCGTATTTCATGATATTGTTATATACCTTGTCGTCAGGTAATCTTAAAGTCTTTTGCACGAATTGGGCAATACGTAAATTGGCCTGGTGTGGTACCAGCAAATCAATATCGGCAGGCGTTAAACCTACTTTATTCAATGCTTCCATAATTACCTCGGGGAACTTCGTTACGGCGGTTTTGAAAACCAATTGCCCGTTCATATTCGGGTAATAGGTTTTATTTTCAATCAGGTTTTCGTAAACGAAAATTTCTCCGTACAAAGCATCAGGGAAACCGAATTGCTCTTTGCCTAAATGCTTCCCACCATGACTACCCGGACTAATCAAAGCCAATTCTTCGGCATAAGTACCATCTGAATGCAAATGGGTTGTCAGGATACCTTTCCCCTCTTCGGTAGTTGGTTGTAACACTACTGCACCCGCCCCATCGCCGAAAAGAACGGCTACATTGCGGCCACGAGTAGTGAAATCAAGTCCCATTGAGTGCATCTCAGAACCTACTACCAGTATATTTTTATACATACCGGTTTTGATAAACTGGTCGGCTACCGAAAGTGAATAGATAAAGCCCGAACATTGGTTTCTGATATCGATAGCACCCATTTCTTTCTGGGTAATACCCAACTCACGTTGTAGCAGCACGCCACAACCCGGAAAATAATAATCAGGGCTTAGAGTAGCAAATACAATAAAATCTATTTCTTCTGGTTTGATACCTGCTCTTTCGCATGCGATTCTGGCAGCATTGGCTGCCATAGTGGTAGGTGTTTCTTCGTGTTTCTTGCCGTATCTTCTTTCTTTAATACCCGAACGCTCCTGAATCCACTCATCGGTGGTATCCATCACTTTCATTAAATCCTGATTAGTAACTACCTGCTCAGGTACATAAAAACCTATACCTGCTATTTTTGAATTGACCATATTTGTTGCTGTTTGAATCCAGCCACGAAGTTACAAGAAAATCGCTTGAATGTGCAAGAGAATCTTGGAATAGTGATTATTGGAATGAAACAAAAAATTGCGAAACATCGTGTCCCTTGTGCGCATTGTGGCAATTTCTTATCTAAAACTTTTTTGCCACAATATACACTACCAGACACAATGTTTCACAATACCAAAATTAGGCTACACTACCTTTTTTCTTAAACAAATAATACCATAATCCCACGCCACCCAACACTATAAACACCCAAAGCCGCATCAAAATCACAATCAAATCTTCCAAAAACATCCAGCCTGTTTTCACAGAATCCCAGATGCGTATGAAGACATTAGGTCTGTAATTTTCTATTTTCTCGCGGTTTTCAACCATTACTTTATGCAGGAATGTAGCCTGATAAAGTTTGATAGTAATAGTGCTGAAATCTACCTGGTCTTGTAGACTCAGATTCTGGATTTTATGACTATCAGCTATCGTCTGATGGTCTAACAGCGTTTCCTCTGCTTCAACAGCGGTGCCTATATTGCCTTTTCTATTCTCATGCACAGTCTGGTTGCGGTCCACAAACTTTTCCTGCCGTTTATTGGCTAATTCGTTTGATAGCATTTGTAGTCTTACATCTTCTGCCTTAATCGTCCGATGGTCTACATAAATCATCATGCCATTCAGCTCTTTCAGTATAGTTGGTAAATGCTGGTTGGGCACTCTGATGATAATATCATTTTCAATATCGGCCGAACTTATCTGGAGAAGAGAGTCTTCACTGATTACTACAGTTTTCTTTTCATGCTCAACGGTGTGCATATCTGAATAGGTAACAAAACCGCCGTATTTTGTCGTCAGGTCTTCTATCTGTTCTGAAGATTTTCTTACATCTTTTACTTTGAAGTGGAGGTCTGCCGTACGGAGGAATTTTCGTTGTGCGTCAACAGCAGATTTAGCAGGCGCATTTGGTGCACCAGGCTCCTCTACCGCAACAGTATCTGCAGTGATGTACAACTCATCTGCTTTAAAATTAGAATCTACTTTGCTTGAACAAGCCATGAAGAAGCAGCCCATTGCTCCGAATAGTACTGCTTTAGATAAAAAATAAAATCGCATAGGTTTCTTAAGGTTTTGATTATACCTCAAAAACGCATGCGATTCTATAGTATTGCATTTTCTTTAAGAAAATTTTAAGAATTATTTAAGATTAATTTAAGAATTAGTTCGGCGTTGGTTGTTCCGGGTTAAAATCCTTAAAAGTCTTCTTAATATTATTATCAGTTGGCTTATTTTTAGGCTCCCATCCGGCATCTAAATCCAATACTACCAGGCCTTTCAGACTCATGGCATTCATAAAATCATCGACTTTTCTGATAAAATCAGGACTTCTGCGGGAAGATTTTAAAGAGAAGTCACGCGCAAAAATATCTCCTTTGCTTTGAATCTCATTTTTCTTTTCGATAATATAATTCAATCGGTCTATCAGATCTTTCATCGATTTACCGATTACCTCTGTCGCTTCTAATGTACCGATAGTGAGCACGGTTGTACCGCCAAGGGTTGATACCAATCTCTGTTGATCAGGCTTTTCTTTCGGAATCAGAAAAGACGATAAACTCGTAGTAGCCCCTAAAGACGCATTGACAATGGAACGGTTCTTCTTGCCTTTTTTGGCTTGCGAATAAAGTTTTTTCAGTTCAGATTCTTTTTCCTTTAATTGCTCCATCAGCTCCCAGCCTCTTAGCAAAGTTCCTCTGTAGAGATTATATAATTTCTGGTCGGTTTCAGCTTCATTAATCGCATTTTTCACGACAAATCTGATAGTCTTTACATCACGCTTTTTGGTCTTATCCAACACAAAGAAATCCATCGTAAACGCCAGGGTATCTAATGGGTCTCTTACAAAATCATAGCTGGGTTTGAAGATAAACTCGTATTGATTAGGCGTATTCTTCACCAGCATATCTTTCGTAACTTGCTGATTATCTGTCAGAAAATCAAATACCTGAATATCATCATCACCATTGGGGTCTGATAGATAAAAACGTAAGCTAACTGTCTGGTTTTCTCTGATGAAGAAATTGCTCTCGCGAGGCACAACTACAATTTCAGGGGGCAGGTCAATCTGTGTAGCTTCTATTTTCAACCGGCCTTTTACCTGTACCTTTGATGGTTGGTCTTCCACATAAAATTCTATATAGATTGGCTGATTCTTTATCTGCTTGAATTGGGTAAGCGAGGGTGTCCACGAAACCTCTCCCTGCGACGACATCTTCATGCCTTCCGGTAGTGTCTCCATTGAAGGAACAACTACTATAGGGTCATTATCTTCGTCAAAAACAAAGTAGCGGTCTATTTTATAGATGTTAGTTGTATTATACTGTACATAAAATGGTTTCAGGTCTCTGACCACCGGCGCACGATTCACATGCTGAATTCTGAACTCAACTTTTGAAGAAATGGCATCGGCAGCAGTATCACAACGGGCTTCAAAAATCACCTGCTGATATTTGAATCCAGCCAGACGGTCGACAATATCAAAAGAGGGATTCCAGTAAAATTTACCAAGTGAATCCAGTTCCATGCCCTCTACCTTTCCTTGTGGAATCGAGAACCGATATTTTTCACAATTTTTACCTTCTACTTTCAGGCTGAACGAAACAGGTACGCCTTCTTTTAGTTGTGTCCACTCGGTACCGGCAGGTAAAACAATTTTTGGTGAGTCTTGTGCGAATGCTTGTTGAAAAAATACTAAAAAACTAAAAATCAGTATGTTAGTTCTCATTTTAATCATACAGTAAATCATTTAAAAATTGGTAAATAAAGTAGTAATCCAGCTTTACAGTCTACCAATTACTTCTCTTCTGTAGCCATGTCCTGCTTGCTCATGCCCGGTACAACCACACAAGGGAAGCCAAACAAACAACGGTCTTTTATCATTTTTATTACTTCGTCAGGTACGTTTTCTTCCCAACCTTCCTCGCCCTGCTTGATGAGTTCGAGGGTTTTATCGGTGTTAATCGTAAGGTTTTTCTCATTATAATGGTGTATATCCTCAATCTTATTATTGGCTATCAGATAACGATACAAATCTAGCAGATGTATGGGTGGTGTAAAACGCATACTGTTCATGATATTGTTGTTCTGATAGGTCGGATATACAAATAATTTCAGGTTTCTACTGAATAATGTTGCAAAAGACTCTAAAATTCCACCAGGCAAATCTTTATAGTGAGTTTCTTCAAAAATGTATTCCAGATTCGGATAGCCGATAATCAGTCCCATCTTTAACTTGGTAATTTTTGAGAGATACGCTACCAGTTTATAGTATTCCTGATAGTTTGAAATCATCACCATCTGCCCCAGAGAACATAGAATATCAACCCTGTCAAGGAAGTCTTTCTCATCAATCTCCGAATCATCCTGTTTCAGCCCCTGCAGAGTAATTTCAGAAAGCACTACTACTTTATCTTTCTCTACATCAGGTTCACGCATAAACTGTTTGCGGCCTGTTTCGAGCATATCCAGATGTACATTCACCAACGGGCGGAATCTACCTCTCAATACCAAGGCATGTTTTCTGAAAAGCACCTCTGAAGGCTGCAAATTCTTCCCATCAGGGCCAAAAAGGGCTATATCAGAGAAACCGTAAGTTACCAGACGCAAACTCATCAAACGGTTATCAACGTCTTTGAAATCCGGCCCTTCAAAACGAATCATGTCAATCTGTATCCGGTCTTTCGTTAAATCATCCATCAACGAAAGCAACAAAGTCTCAGGGTCTTTATTGTAAAAATAGCAACCGTACATCAGGTTTACCCCTAATGTTCCGAGCGCCTGATGCTGCAATACATTGTCATTATCCAGCATCTTTACGTGGATAATGATGTCGTTATAACCACCTTTTGGTGTCAGCTGAAATCTCACACCCATCCAGCCATGCGCGTCATTGGTTTTATGATAATTCAATGCCGCTACAGTATCCGAAAATGCAAAAAACGTAGAAGTTTCACCCCTTTTCTCCCCTAGACGCTCAATAAGCAGGCCATACTCATGGTCGAGCATACTCATCAAACGGGGTTCACACACATACCGACCATTCTCCATTACACCATAGATGGCATCAGAGAATGTCATATCATAGGCAGACATGGTTTTAGCAATCGTATTCGATGCTCCACCTGCCTTAAAAAAATTAGCTGCTACATCCTGACCTGCGCCAATTTCGGCAAAACACCCATAAATCTGTTTGTTAAGATTGATACGCAACGCCTTTTGCTTGGTACCCAGATTTTTCTCATAGATGGTCTCCATTGCTGATGTTTTTTTACTCATTTAATTCGTTCACTCCTTATCTTCTTTACTATATGCAAAGTTAACCTCATATTTGTACTTTTCCAAGTATAAATCATGAAAGAGAGCAATTATGATGCCGACTAAATAGGACAATATCAATGACTTTTTGCACTGGAGAATAACTTTTAATAAAATCTTAAGGAACATTTGGTGCATTAATTGTTCGGTATCCCCTCACTTTGTATCCGGAAAGTTTTGCGCAGATTATGGTATTAAAACAATCTTTATCAATTTCTGCCATTCAGGTATTAAGACCTTTCTGGCTATTATAAAAAAGTACTTCCAGTTCTAAAAAGTGATGTTCAAGCGGTTTACATACCTTAATACTGTTTTTAAGCCTGAGTGGGCTACTCTTTGTGAATGAGCAAAAAGTGTAACATCCTGAAATAGATTAACTATTTTTTGATTTACAAATTTGAGAAAGGACCGGGTAAACCTATTTCAGAACAAGATATTATTTAATATTCTCTCACAACTCATACATAATAAATCCCATATCAAACACCAATCAGGCCGTTTGATAAATTCATGACAATAATTTGGGTAAAAATGGTGTAATTTGTAGGCTTAATTGATTAATTTGTTTAAATCTACATATAGGCCATTCAATAATTGAAAAGTATGATTAATGTTCTTGCTTTCTGCCTGAACCTTCTGATTTATCAGAGGGATACTTCAGCCATTACTTATGAAAACTACCAGAGTGCTATCAATGGTTATAAGCCCTTATTAGTTGATATTAGAGAATACAGAGCTACACCCGAGGAAGCCCGCAGTCGTTTTCAGCAGATTATGCATATCATGAAGGAAGCAAACCCAACAGTATCTTATGATTCTTCGCAAGTAAATATCTTTTTCCCACTAATGGGTTTTGATTATAGAGCTGTTGGCGGCAAAAACGGAAGTGGTTTCCATGCAGCAGGCTATGATTTATTCGACCAGAATGCCAAAGGAAGTCACCCAGCGCATGATATTTTTATTAAAGACAAAAATCAGGATTGTAAAGACGATAGAACCGGTGATTATGTAAGTATTCTCTCTGTAAGTGATGGAGTAGTAATAGGCACAGAAAACGACTGGCAGCCGGGCAGTGAATACCGCGGAGGCAATTATATCTGGGTGTATGATACCACCACAGGCGGGCTCTGGTATTATGCCCACCAAAAGGAAATCTATGTAAAAACAGGTGATGTAGTAAAAGCCGGACAGAAAATCTCAATCATTGGTCGCACAGGGTATAATGCAGCCATGAAGCGCTCGGATACGCATTTGCATCTTACTTATCTGAGAATCGATGAAGAGGGGAATCCATTTCCTGTCAATACCTACGGTTGGCTAAAAAATGCAGCTACACTGCTTGACCCACGTATTGCTGCCGATTTAAAACCATTGGCTTATCATTGGAATATCAGGTTAATGAAAGTGAAGGCAAAGGTTTTACCTTCTCTGGCGTTTAAAGCACCGATAGTGAAGAATGAGGTATTACCAGTAGAAGATAAGAAGAAGAGAAGACGTTCGAGGGTGTAAGCATTCTTTATGTATGCAGACGCCGCGCGGCGTCCGCATTTACATCTTGTGACCAATCAAAAAATTAACGTCTAAAGTATACGTGTGATGATGCAAACATTGCATAATGAACAAACTACCAGAAAGAGAGAGGAATTTCCCCTCTCTTTTTTCTTGATATGCCTTCTGCTAAATCCACAAAAGATACTTATCCACCAAAACCACGCATACAAAAAAAGCCCTCAGCAGAGGGCTATCAGAAACTGGAATGCTTTAAGTATGCTCCAGGAGTAGCGGCGTTTCTTCCATCAGGTCTTTTAATGTGGTGTGCTCATACACTGCCAGATTTGCATCTCTTACTTTTTCCATAATTGGTCTGATACGGCAGGTTACCTCACTATCACAATCATCACATTTACCATAGAAGTGCAACGACACACATAACATCGGGGCAATAGGCCCATCAACAATCCTTACAATTTTTGCGATAGTTACCTGCTCGGGCGGAAGCCTCAACTGATACCCTCCACCTTTGCCTTTCTGGCTATGTAATATGCCATTATTACGCAATTCGAGCAATATGGCTTCCAAAAATTTCTTCGGAATATTCTCTTTTTCGGCTATTTCAGCAATAAGAACAGGTTGCTTTGATTCAAACCTTTCCGAAAGGAGTTTCAAAGCTTTTAGTGCATATTTTGCTTTTTTAGAAATCATTTATTAGTATGCTGACGTGATATTTATTTGATTCATTTCCGGAGCATAATCAGATATATTCCTGGATGAATCAAACAAAAGTAAAATTTTTTCTTGGTTTTGCAATAAATCCCCTATTTCAATCACATTAAAATCATCAGAGACTTATATTTATAGCTAAGATAGCTATTTTTTTACTAAATAGCTACTTTTAGCCCGCACAGGCATCCCTACCAAAGCCATCCCCTCCAACCTTATATCGACAGTCGTTTCTGCATTGGTATTAAAAAAAGAAAGCGTTGCTTTGCCATTAGCGTTGGTTTTTACCTTAGGCGCCCAATAAATAGTCGATCTGTAATCAGGTCTGGCATTCGCCTGAAAGTCTTCCACACGAGCTTCGTTATAATTAGGTGAATAAAATTCTTTGGCCACCGAATACCCATTTATATCAGCCACCTCTATCCCTTGTGGCGGCCCATTATTGCTACTTGGGCTTCCTCTTTTGGTTAATACAGATATTACTCCATTCCCCCCTCTTGACCCATAAATGGCTGCATCAGCCCCCTTAAGTACATCAATCTTATCTACATCAAAAACCGGAATATTTAATAAGGTCATTTTATCTACTATCATCCCATCCAGCAAAAAGGTAGGCTCTGACGAACCTGTAATTGAACTAACTCCTCTGATAATCACTGAGGGATCCATGCCGCTACCTGATACCTGCACACCTGGTATTCTTCCTCTCAGCAGGTCTATTACATTACCATACCCCTGCATATCAGGCGTTATTTTCAGTGTATTAGAGGCATGCGAGTACAACACCCTGTCTTCACGTTCGGCTTGTCTTTTTGCTCGTATCGTTACCTCTTGCAGCATCCGTTCTCTGCGGTCTTTTAATAATTTTTCAAACGCCAGATTCTCCTTCGTCCTTCTCAGGTAATCTGCCAGATCATTTTCATTAAAGCTGAGAGGGTTAAACGGAATAACATTTCTGAGTAATTTGGGCGGTTGCGGCCGGTTAACAAAAATTCTGGTATTCCGGTTAAATTTACCTACCACTGCCTGAACCAGAAGTTTACTATTGCCTGTAAAGTCGAGGTTATATAATGCGAAAGCTCCGTTAATATCTGCCTCGCCAGTTCCAACCAGGCGGGTATCATCATTCAGCCACATCATATAGGTAATAGTAACGGGCTTTTCGAATAGCTTACCGCTAGGCCTTGTAATTTCACCGGTAATATTGATACCGCCTTCTAAGGCAAAAACTGGTTCAGGCAAGGTTGGTTTTAATATATCTTCCCATTTAAATCGTCTCCAGCCCTGTGTCAGTAACAGAATATCCATATGGCGGCGTACCTCCGGCTTGGTTTGGGAGAAATAATAATCGGGTTGCTCAACCTTACCTCTTACATCAGAGCTTAATAACAGATAAGTCAGGATATTCTCTTCATGTGGCGGCAACAAGACCTGCTTGCCATCTGATACTACTACCGAGAAATTCCCTTCTACGGGTTGGCCGTCCATGTCTTTGGCTTCAATTTCCAGTTTTACTTCTTCTTTAGGCTGGTAGGTTTGCTTATTAGGGGTGATGCTCACATTGATATAGTCTTCTTTATACACATATACCAATCGCTCACAACGCGGGCGACCTGTTTCATCAAAAACAGTAAACTGTGCTACTCCTTCAGGAAACTTATCTTTAGGAATCTTTACATACATGGCTTTGTTATGTGCGGGTGTGCGTGCTACAAAACAGATTCTTCCCTGCGATTGCCCCACTACCACAATACTGCCAGTGCTTTTAGGTTTATTATAGTTGTGCCCGACATATAAACGCATGATATTTTTGTCGGCTATCGCCTCTACTCCCATCACAAAGCCTTCTTTTTCGACAGTCGGGAATGGCACCTCTTTTTCGAATATATTCTGATAATTGATTTTTGCGGTATAGGTTTCCCCCGGCACAGCTTTGAAATTGAATACGCCCATACCCAGGTGCTCACTTGAGAAAACCATAACGGTATCGCCCTTGTCAGATACTACTACTCCACTTATGTCCAGCCCATTTCCTGCTCTGTCATTGGCCTTAAAGGCTACTTTATTATCTATACCTTCTACTATCTGCCCGCCTTCCGGAAAAAACTGGAAGTCTATATCCTGCGCACTCAATTTGACAGGCAGAATTTCTTCACCGATTTTATACACTTTAAATTCCTTGCTGAACATTAGCGTTTCATCAAAATTCCTCATCCAGTTTGTATAAGCCCGCAGACGATAATAACCTGAATGCAGACTATCAGGCAATTCGAAATCGGCTGCCGCCATGCCTCCCTCCAGTTTCAGTATTTTCTTTTCAACCACTTTCCCTAATAAATTATCAATCAGTTCTACATTGAGTGGTATACTTGCGGTGTCGAGTATGTTTGTTGATGCTTCTATCAGATAGGCTTTCAGCCAGATGGTTTCTCCGGCGGTATAGTAGGGTTTATCCAGATGCAGATAAGCTTTTTCCTGCGGATACGTCGCTGCGTATTTGTTGAATTGATTCACGATACTATCAGCCATATCTTCATTAAAAGTAAAGGCAAACAGTGTGGCAGCAACAGCAAAAATTGACAGTAACTTTTTCATAGTCAACGAGTTGAATGTGTGTTATTATAAAACTTTTTTAGTCTGCTAATTATTACATTTTCATCAGTGCAATGTAGATTTCAATACTACTCCGGATATTCTGAATACGGATATTTTCGTTCCCGGTATGCAGATTATTGTCATGATTAGCAATTGGCACTGTAATAGTAGGTGTTCTTACCTGTTTTTCAAACAAAAATATAAAATCGGTTTAGAATTTGCTTAGAAATAACCAAAATCTATTCATAGAAATTTATGATAATCTCTATGTTTGGCTTACAAGAAGAAAATCTTGGATTTTAAACTATAAATAATTGAAAATAAGCACTTTAGAAGCCAGAAAACAACGTTAATTCCGTCAATAAACGATTAATAATTTTTGGCTTTTATGCCTTTATAAAAGTCTGAATTGCGTATAT
>CBIHRH010000032.1:0-16357 GCA_966212365.1 uncultured Emticicia sp.
TGTCCGCCCGATACAATAAGAGGCTCCACTTTGATTTTCTTTTCCTGAAACATCGCAATATTCTGTTTTACACTTTCATACAGAAAATCTTCGGTACCCACACTAATCGTAAATTTCTTCACCTGCTTGTTTATCAGATCAGCATTGGGATTCCAGTCTGTAAAATTCTTTTTGAATTCGTCAGTAGCCGTATAAGGCGCATAAGAACAGATATATCCGAATTTATCAGTATTCGTAAAACCTATATTGAGTGTCTGGCCGCCACCTACTGAAAAACCTGCTACTGCCCGGTTTTTACTATCGGCAGCTACCGGATAATTGGCTTCAATAAATGGGATAATATCATTGACTATTTCTTTGGTGAAATCAGGCATCGGGCTTGGGCGAACATTACCATAGGGCATCACGATAATCATCGGTTTTGCCTTGCCCTGTGCTATCAGATTATCAGCAATCAGATTGGCTCTTCCTACTTTTGTCCAGGTTTCCTGCGTATCAGAGCCACCATGAATCAGGTAAAGAACAGGATATTTTGTTTTACCGCTGGCATCAAAATTCGGTGGGGTATACACCAGTAAGTCACGGGTACGGCCTAACGTTTTAGCATTATAATACTGGTAGTGGATTTTGCCATGCGGCACATTTTGTAAGGAATGTACCAGTGGAGTACTACCCGGCACATCTACAATGCTTCGCTTGAAGCGCTCATTGGCAAAAACGTAAGTATTGTTCGGGTCTGCAATCTGCACACTGTCTACATAAAAACTATACGGATAAATATCGGGCTTGATATTGGGAACCGTTACTGACCATATTCCGGAAGTATCTTTGGCCAGTGATAGGGGTGATTTCAGAAACTCGCCTGAAAGCGTAACTCTTTGGGCCTTTTTAGAAAAATATCTGAAAGTAACACTATTATCAGCATGAACGTCCGGTGAGCTAATGGCAGGCGGCCTTTGCTGAGCCAATAAAGACATGCTGGATAACAACACTAAAAAACCAAAAGGAATATATTTTTTCATGGGTATTATAGCGATAGTTTATTGGAATAATAGAGGTAAGGTCTCATTCATGTACTTCTTTACATTCATCCACGTATGTCCACCATCGGTTACATAGCTTTTGAAGTTTACTTTTTTCGCTTTCAGGTAATCCTCAAATTCAAGGGTGCCTTTGTATAGAAAGTCTTCTGTTCCGATGCCCGACCATAGTAGTTTCAACTGCTGGTTGGTTTTTGCGGCATCGCCGCCAATATGACTGAATCCTTTATCCATTTCGGCTGGTGAGATGTAAGAAGCATAGCTACAAACCCACGCAAATTTGTCCATATTATTAAAGGCAGCTCTTAGTGTTTGTCCACCTCCACGAGAAAAACCGGCAATGGCTCTGTTCTCACGATTGGTTAGGGTGCGGTAATTTTTTTCTATATAAGGGATGATATTGGTAATCAGGTCTATCTCAAAAAACTTGGCTCTCTTAACTGCATCTTCACTATCACGATTTATAATGTCAGCAGGCTTGGATAGACCTTTTTGCTCGGCAATGCGTGCTGCAGGATTTCCATAGGGCATTACCACAATCATAGGCTTGGCTTTGCCATCAGCAATCAGGTTGTCAAGAATGAAATTGGTTTTGCCAACTTTGAAAAAGGTTTCTTCGGTATCAGTCGTACCGCTAATCAGATAAAAAACTGGGTATTTCTTCGCTTTTTCTTTGGTATAGCCCGGAGGTGTATATACAACCAAAGTTCCGCTTGAGCCCTCTACCGAAGAATAATATTCATAGCTGATAGTCCCATGAGGTACATCTCTTAACGAATAGACTGAAGGCGCATCAGCCGGAATTTCTACCAAGCTAGCCTTGAAACGCTCGTTCGGGAAAAAGGCTACATTGGCAGGGTCCATCACCCCAATACCATCAACCTGAAAGTTATAGGGATAAATATCGGGCTTGATAGGCTCGGTAGTTACGCTCCAAATACCCTGCGCATCTTTTGTCATGACTACAGGGGCTTTTAAAAACTGGCCGCTCAGTTTTACCTCATTAGCTAAAGGAGCCAGGTAACGAAAGGTTACGGATTTGTCGGCATTTACCTGTGGAGAAATCACTAATGGTCCTCGTGGCGGCTGGCTTCTGACAATACCGGGCAATGCCAGTAGCACAGAAAACGTTACAACTCCAATGATTGTTTTAAGTTTCATATACATAGTTTTTGGTTGTATTCATCCATTATTTGAATAGTTTCCGGGCAATGGTATTAAGGATTATACCATTTTTATTTTATCCAGGCATTACGTTTCAGCCAATCAAAAAGAGGGTTCATCCAGCCCGGTTGTTTGAATATAAATCCGTGATCACCTTTGGGGAAAATATGCATTTCTACCTCTACCTTATTTTTACGCAGACGCTCAAAATACGATATGCTATTATCAACATCAACCACCTTATCGTCGGCAGAATGGGTCAACCATGCTGGAGGTGTATTGGCTTTTATTTGCAAATCATTAGAGAAATAGGCTATATCTTCCTTCGATGGATTTTTACCCAACAGATTCTCTCTTGAACCTTTGTGGGCAAGGCTGTCCTGCATACTGATTACCGGATAAACCAGCACCTGAAAGTCAGGTCTCAGACTTGTATTATTTGGGTTATCAATCCATGATTTCTCAAAGTGAGTCGCTGCTGTACTGGCCAGATGCCCACCCGCCGAAAAGCCCATGATACCAATTTTACTTTTGTCAATTCCCCATTTTTCGGCGTTCTCTCTTACCATTTTCAAGGCTTGTTGTGCATCTTGTAAAGGGCCAATTTTCTTATCAGGCATAATTTCATCACTCGGTAGGCGATATTTGAGGATAAAGGCCGCAATTCCCTTTTCGGCCAAAGCTTTGGCTATATTAATTCCTTCACCGTTATATACCACAACACCGTATCCACCGCCGGGAATAACAATAACTGCAGTGCCAGTCGAAAGATTAGGGTCAGCTTTATAATACTCTAAAGTAGGTGTGGTGATTCCTTTGTAGACCCCATTCTCTGCGCCGGTTTCTTTCATTGCAGAAGGTTTTGAATTAGGTATGCCATCAGGATAGAGCAGCATTTTTTCTGAAAGAGCAATGCTGCTTTCATCAATAGTGAGTCTTTTTCCTTGGGATGCCAGTAAAGCTGCGGCATAGCGTTTACCGAAAATACGGACTCCGGAGCTGCTGAAATGCAGTTTGTCAGGCACGGCAGGTAAACCTTTAGAAGATACTACGATGGCTTTGGGCAATGTCTGAGGTAAAGTAGCAATGATTTCGTTCATGCTGGCGCATTTACCACCCTGGTCGGCACCTACTACTTCTCCGGCCAGCAAAGGGATAGAATCAGGCGCCAGATTTAAGTCAGCAAGAATATCGTCATACAATTTTTTGACCTGAGCCGGCCAGGTTTTATCGCCTGTGTTAGACTCTCCCTGATGCAATAAAATGCCTTTGATTACGCCCGACTTTTGTGCAATTCTGGCCATTTTTATCAGTCTTTCGTAAGGGTTCCCGCCATACTGTTTAGCCATGTTAATCATCCAGGGTTTATCTTTGGCTGACGAGTCGAGATAAGCTTGATATTTTATTTTGTCAAAAATCTCTAGTTTGCTTCCCGCTACTGCTACATGTACTAAACCTAAAGATTGTTCAGCGGGCATATTTTCAAGCATTGTCCGGCCAAAATAATCGGCGGGCGAAAGCCCTGTTTTGCAACGGCATAAGGGTGGTTTGGCTGTATACCATTGACCTTTTACCCGATTCAGTTCAGGACAATCCAAGGCCTCCAGTATTTTGAAACGGCTGTCGATATTAACAGTATCCTGTGCTTCGATTCTCCCCGCGCCCTCCATATTCGACTGCCCGATGCAGAGGTAAATATGAAAATTTGGATTTTGAGCAAAAGCTCCTGTTCCCTGACATAGCAAGAGGATTGATAGAATACAAAAGAAGTTTTTTCTCATAGTGTTAAAATAGCTATAAACTCTATTTACCAGTTGATGAAATAGTGTCTGAAATTCTGAAATAATCAAAGTCAGCATAGCCTCCAATCTGTTGAGTAGCATAATTAAAAAGGCCAAACCGATAACCCATGAAATGCGGAATGGTATAGGGCATTTTCAAAGGCTCTCCGATGCTACTCCACGATTTACCATCAAGGCTATAAAAGAAATGAGCTATATCAGCCCTATTCCTAAAATTACATTCGGCTTTCAGATAAACTGTATTCTCTCTCAATGGTATCTGCTCAATCGCTATGGGCTTGCCTGTATTAGCGCTAACCATCACAATTGATTTACTGCCGTTATTTACCTTAACCCCTACTAAACCGTAGTTTTTTTGAAGCAATCCTAATCCAGCAAAGTCTCCTTCTTTCATCTGTGAAACATCAAGTGCCGTTGAACCGGAAGACTCAGGGCCAATGGTTCTTTGAGTAAGCGTATTGCGGGCCAATACAAATGAGGTATCTATTCTACCTGTTTTTAGTCGTAAAAAGCCTTTGCGTGTTGTCACTGACCATAAGGTATTATCAGGATTATGATTCCATTGCCAGACTAAGGGCAAGGCAGCCTCACCTTTTTTACGGGTAAAATTATCTGAATGAACAATGCCGGGAATCAGGCCTTTGCTTACAGGTAAATCTAATGTTTCGGGTACTTTACCGTTTTCGCCTAACACAGGCCAGTCGTTCTCCCACTTGACAGGTACCATATATGGAATCCGACCAACACCTCCAAAATCACGGAATAGGTAAGCAAACCAACGTCCATCGGGTGTATCAATTAATCCTCCCTGAGCTACACCTAAATCCTGCAAGGCTACTCTTCCCTCCCAGGGTCCTGTGATTTTATCTGCCCGATGAATAATTACTGTGCGCATTCCTCCTCGCGGCCATGCAATATTAAAAAGGTAATATTTACCGTTTACTTTGAACAACTGTGAGCCTTCGGCACCCAGCATAATATTATTACCAGCCGGAGCACTGGCATTTTCAATAATGACCTTGTCAAGACCTCCTTTTTTGATACCTGATACATCGGCATTCAGCTCTATTATTTTTATTTTCCCGTTGCCATAAATCATATATACTTTGCCATCGTCGTCAAAAAATAAGGTATGGTCATGCAGGCTTGGCGCAAAAGAAAACGATTTCCACGGCCCTTTTTCGATATTTTTTGTAGTATAGATATGGGTTTTACCTGTGGTCTGAGCAAAGGTGGTTACATAATATAACCCTTTGTAATACTTGATGCAACTTGCCCATGAGCCACGGCCGTAGGTGCCCTTCCCATCTGTCAGATTTAAGGATGGACTATTAGTAAGCGTATCATATACATAGCCTGACATCTGCCAGTTGACCAGATCATTGGATTTCATAATAGGTACGCCCGGACTCATGTGCATGGTGGTGCTACTCATATAATAATTTTTACCCACCCGTATCATCGACATGTCAGGCACATCAGCAAAAATGATTGGATTTTTTGCTTTGCTTTCCTGTGCCCGAGCTGTTTGTCCGAAACAACTGGTAAAAATTATCGCTATGATTACTGCAACTTTTCTCATTTCAACATAGGGTCGTTGCCACTGTATTTCAGGAATTTAAAGGAAGCACTATTAGTCGAGCTTTCGCCGGATGAAGTGGCATACATGCCATACACACAGCCAATAAAGCTCCCGGCTTCTTTTGTACTCAAAAATTTGCCATCCAGTTTATCTTTCAACAGATGCCAGTTTTTGGCATCTGTTGAGTAGTAAAAACTATAGTCTGCTCCTTCTGATTTAATCCGGAAAGTAAGATTTTTTGCATTCGCAGCTAACGGTACTTCTGTCAGCAATTCCATAGTTTTTTCTTTGGGCTGACTTTTGAAAAGTTGCACTACTTCTTTGTCTTCGTTTTTAGATTTAGCTATAAAATAGAAATGTCGTTCATCCTGAAAAATCACTAATCCTGCTTTTTCGTTAGCAAATTTAGGCGAGAAATGCAATTCCGTTTCTGCTGTACTGTTTAAATGTTGCTGACGCTTGCCAACAAATGAAGGATTCTTAAACTCTGAAATGGTTTCGGGTTTTAGATTCAGAATCAACCCATTAGCTTTTGAAGTTTTGAATGAACTGCTATCAATTGTACGCATAAATAGCAAGGATGGGTCAAGCCCTTTATCGAAAGTAAGTGTGTATTGAAAATTGCCTGATTGTGGCAAGGCACCTTTAGGCTTCACTTCTTTGATGTTGGTCTGATATCTATATTCGATAGCCTTTGCACCATGTTCAATCATCGGCCATTCATCCTTCCAGGTAACAGGAGCAATGAAAGTTTCGCGACCTGTATTATAATAATCGCCTTCATACGGTCTTACAGCTAAAAAGATACAATACATTTTGCCATCAGGGCCTTCTACAAACTGGGCATGTCCGGCTGAAGTTATAGGGTGTTTTCTATCGGCAGGCAATTCTCTCTGGGTCAGAATCGGATTTCCTTCATAAGGCATATAAGGCCCCCATACTGATTTGCTACGCAGGATTACTTCTGAATGGTTGACCGAAGTTCCTCCTTCGGCTGCATATAGATAATACCATCCATTACGTTTCAGGATATGTGGCCCTTCTATCCAAACAGGCTTTTTAGAAAGATCTACCCCTCCATTTACCAGTTGTTTTTCTTCTCCAACCACTTTCAGGTTCTGGTAATCAAATTCATACATTCTGATAGTTCTATGGCCCGAGTATAAGGGTTTCCTGTCAGGTGCGTCACTGTTATAGATTATATAAGCTTTGTCGGTTTCTTCGTCAAAATAAATAGATGGGTCAATGCCTCGTACCTGTGGAATTTTCACCGTATTGCTCCAGGGTCCTGCCGGATTTTTAGCAGTTACTACAAAATTTCCGTCGTGGTCAATATCGGTACAGGTTACGTAATAGGTTCCTTTATAATAGCTGATGGCTGGTGCAAAAAGTCCACGCGTCATGCGCTCACCCATGAAATCTAATTGTGAGGGACGGTCGATGACATTGCCGATTTGTTTCCAGTTTTTGAGGTCTTTGCTGTGCATGACCGGAAGACCCGGAAAATAAGAAAACGTTGAGTTAACGATATAATAATCAGTACCCACTTTAACAATGCTAGGGTCAGGGTAAAAGCCCGTAAGAATAGGATTCACTAAGGTTGTTTGTGAATGAGCCAAATTAATTGTTAAACATAAAAGCGCTATGGATAAGTATTTAGGTATTTTGTTTATCATTTCTAATTGTATAGTTTAGGTTTATATGCCCACAAGGCTTATGGTTTGTCCTTTTTGTGTGGAAACATCAAATAATTGTGTGTATTTTAAAAAATAAGTGGTTTAATGGTTGATTTGGTCGAAATAATTACCGATACCAAAGTTTTAAAGGTATTGGCCCTTGTAAAAGTCCATTTATTAAGAAAAAGAGGGAAATTAGTAGTGTTTTTTTCATTAGAAATTAATGCGTACTCAAAGAATTAATTGCACATATATTTATTAAATTCTATCAAAATAAAATATGTGTCATACGTACACAAATTTATGTATTATTAACTGTCAGCCAAATTAATTGTAAGAAAAAAAGAAATAATTTTACAATTTCAATTTTGAAAAGAATAGACCGCCATGCAACGGTCTATTCCTGAAAGAGTTTTAATACCCGGGATTCTGATCTTTAGGATCAATCTTCGGATTATTATCAATTTCTGTTTGAGGAAGCGGTAATAACTCATGCTTGCTTGCCACAAAGTAGGAAATCGGTTCTGTGGTTGCCTTTTTATTCTTTCTCCATCTGATGATATCAAAATTACGCACCTGTTCGGCTGCCAGTTCAACGTAGCGCTCGTGTTGCAGTGCTGCAAATACACTGGCTTTTGAATCACATGGATAATTCTTGGTTGGATATGGCGGCATATTTACTGATGCTCTTGCTCTTACCTGATTCATCAACTGAATGGCTTTAGCAGAGTTACCCGATTCATTTTCACATTCAGCAAGCATTAATAAAACATCAGCATAACGCATGACTCTCATGTTAATGCCACTGGTAGTAAACCCTGAATTAGATTTGTAAAGTACAGAGTATTTTCTCCAACTGATTTTAAAGGTCTTGCCGTCCATTTTTGATGAATTACCCTGCACATTTGCATCATTGATGATATCGGCTCCGTTATTAAACTTATCGCCGGCTTTCCAGAAAGACATATCAAAACGTGGGTCATTTTTGGCATCGCCTTTAACGGTTCTTTCATAATTATCTATCATTTTGTCAGACGGAATCAGGTTTCTCCATCCGATAGGAGAATACTCCTGCGTTCTGATGGTTTCTTCCTGTGCACTTGTTCCGTCGCCATCAGGGCCGCTCCAGTTAAAAGCACCGTTCGATGGTGAAAATGTCACCTCAAAAATTGACTCTGCATTGAATTCACCTTCTTCATTAGTCAAATCAAGATAGTTATCTACTATTTTATATAAGCCTGAACTGACTACTTTTTCCAACTCAGTTTTTGCACTATTATAGTCTCCCATCTGAAGATAAGTACGAGCCATAAGTACCTGTGCAGCGGCTTTGGTAGCTCTTCCATAATCACTTGCGCCATAAGTAGCAGGCAGTAAGCCTTCGGCGGCTTTTAAATCATCAATTACCTGTTTGTATACCTCTTGCTGGGTTGATTTTGCTTTTGCCCCTTCAACTGACTTCACATATTCGGTATAAAGAGGTACACCACCCCATAATGTACCCAATTCATAATAAGCCCATGCCCGCAAGAACTTAGCTTCGCCTGTTACGCGGTTTTTAATGGCCGCCGAAAAAGACACATCTTTTTTATTGGCACTTTCCAACACCACGTTTGCTCTGTGAATGGTTCTGAACCATCCGATGAAAACCGAGTTAGCAACAGAATTGGCCGGGTCATTTACCCCAATCAGCAACTGATTACGAGGTGCTTCCAACTGCCCGCCACCAGTAGCCATTTCGTCTCCTCTTAAATCATGCAAAAAGAACCACTCACGGGCAGCCAGGCCAAAGCCCTGCACAGTGGCATAAGCCGCGTTTACACCTGCAACAAGTTCGTTATCGTTGGTAAAATATGTTTCAAAAGTTACACCATTTGGATTTACCTTATCCAAGACAGAGTCATCACAACTCATGACGGTGGCCAGGCTCAAAAAACCTGAAAGCAATACTATTTTTTTCATTTCGAAGTATTTTTAATCTTTTTTGGCAATTCTTAATTAAAACCAAGGTTTAACCCAAAAGTAAGCGTACGTGCCTGTGGATACATGCCGTAATCTACCCCATTGGTAAGCAGGTTATTATTTCTTGAAGCAATCTCCGGATCATACCCTGAGTACTTGGTAAGGGTCAAGAGGTTCTGGCTTGTGAAATAAATTCTTGCTCTTGTCAATACATTGTTGGTCAACTTCGCAATCTTTTCAGATGGTAAAGTATAGCCGATTGTCAGATTTTTTAATCTCAGGTATGAACCATCTTCCAGGAATCTGTCAGAAGTTCTTGCATTCTGATTAGGGTCTCCACTTACGGCTCTTGGTACATCTGTATTCGTGTTGCCTGGTGTCCAGGCATTCAGTACATCGGTAGTCGCATTAAATAAACGCAACATTCCCTGGCCAATCACCTTTGTTCCATTATAGATTTTGTTGCCGTATACGCCCTGGAAGAAGACAGAAAAATCGAAGTTTTTGTAAGTTCCTGAATAGTTCAGGCCATAAGAGAATTTAGGCAAATAACTACCAAGATAAGTTCTGTCATTGGCATCAATTTTACCATCGTTGTTCAAATCTCTGAATTTCAGGTCTCCGGGTTTAGTCATTTCATTCTGATAGGGTGTAGTTGCATTGCCGTCTGCACCATTAGTCGCGGCTATTTCACCTTCATTCTGAAAGATTTTCTCTACCTGCCATCCGAAGAACGATTGCAATGGATGTCCGGCCTCAGTACGGGTAATATCAAAGCCTCCGAAGTCTGCATTGTTACCAGCATTAATGGTAGCATTAGGTGTATCCAGGCTTAATACTTTGTTTCTTACTAAATCGAATGTTCCGGTAATGGTTGATTTAAAGTCTTTTTTATCAATATGATAACCCAATGATAACTCAAAGCCTTTATTCTCCATACTACCTACGTTGGCAAGAGGGCTGTTTGAATAGCCTTCTGAATCAGGAAGTGGCACTCTTAACAAAAGGCCGTCGGTTTTCCGTGAATACACCTCCGCAGACAAGCTGACTTTATTGCTGAATAAAGAAAGGTCTAAACCAATGTTTTTCATGGTTGTTTCTTCCCAGCTCAATTTTGTGTTACCAAGGCTATTGAAATAAGAACCCAATTGAGAGGCATTTCCGAAAGAATAATTAGTATTATTTGCCGAGATTAATGGTTGCCAGTCATAATCTCCAATGGCATTATAACCTGTTACCCCAATACTACCCCTTAATTTCAATTCATTAATAGCTACCACATCTTTCATAAATGCTTCTTCGCTGATTCTCCAGCCTAAAGACACTGATGGGAAAGTACCCCATTTGTTACCCGGAGCAAATTTTGATGAACCATCACGACGTACCGAAGCGCTTAAAAGGTATTTGCTATTGTACTCATAGTTTAAACGCCCTACATAAGAAAGCAAGGTATTTTCTGAACTTGAGGTATTCCCATTAATATTAGCAGCTCCCTGTATTTCTTTTACGTTATTATCAGGTCGTTGTCCGGTAAGATTGATGGATTTGAAAGAAGCATCTTGTCTTTCAAGTACCGCAACTGCATTTACATAATGTTTGCCGAATGTTTTATCAAAGGTCAACTGATTGGTAAGAATAGTCGAGAAATACTGCCCTCTGTTCTGAGACAACTCAGCCGTCTGGCGACTACGGTTACCATCATTATAGATGGGGACGAATCCGGTAAAGATTGAGTTTGAATAATCGCCGCCCATCGTAAACTTGTATTTCAACCAGCTAAACAACTTCACCTCGGCATAGACAGTACCCAATATTTTGAAAGAGCGGTCTATCTGGTTCTGTTGCTCCTGTACGGCAATACGCATAGGGTTTTCGGGGTCAGTAGCATCAAGTCCTTGTGCCGTTGTACTATAGCCACCTAACTTGGTAGGGTCACTTACCGGCCAGTAAGGAGTCATACGCATAATATTCATAATCATGCTTCTACCACCTGCATCTCTTTCGGCTATACGTTTATCTCTTGAAACCATCATTGTTTGCCCGATTGAAATAAATCTTGAGATATTGTGGTCTGAATTTAAGCGTATGCTTTGGCGGCCATATTCGGTAAATGGTAAAATACCATCTTGTTTGAAGTTTCCTAAAGAGAGATAGAATTTTGATTTATCTGTTCCGCCGGCTAATGAAAGCTGGTTATTATGAATTGGGCCATTACGAAACATGACATCCTGCCAGTTAGTTTCGGTCTGGGCAAATGTAGTAGTAGCGCCTTCATAAATCGGTGTATTCATGGCAGAAAAACGGCCCGGAACCGGCTGGCCGGAAGCAGTTAATAAGGCAGTACCATATTTGATATACTCTGCACTATTTAATAAATCAAGTGTTTTCCAGGCTGACTGTGTACCTACGTACGAATCAAGACTGATGCTCAATTTGCCTGATTTCCCTTTTTTAGTGGTAATCAACACCACACCATTAGCCGCTCTTGAACCATAGATGGCCGAGGCACTTGCATCTTTCAATACTTCAATGGATTCGATATCATTCGGAGCAATAGTATTCAGCCCACCCGCCGGGACACCATCAATGACATACAAAGGATTCGGGTTTAGACTGATAGACCCTACTCCTCTGATACGAACGGTAGGTTCAGCACCCGGACTGCTGTTATTTACAATAGAAACACCTGCTACACGCCCTTGCATAGCCTGAGTAGCACTGATAACAGGCTGGGTGGACAGTTCCTTGTTTGTAATAGATGATACGGCACCGGTAACAGATGATTTCTTCTGGGTACCATAACCCACTACAATTACCTCTTCCATCATACCTGCGTCTACTTCTAATGAAACGTTAATCTCCTTCTGATTGCCTACCTGCATTTCAAGCGACTTGTACCCTAAAAAACTAAATACTAACGTTGACCCATTGGATGCTGCTATTTCATAGCGTCCGCTTGCGTCTGTTACAGTACCTTTTGTGTCGCCTTTAATTACAATATTAACTCCTTGAAATACCTCACCATTTTCATTTTTGACAACACCTCTGACCTGCGCCATCAATGTGCCCATCGAAAATAAAGGCAATAAAAAAAACAACAGCAGCCTTATCGACTTCCGTGATAAACCTCGCTGAATAGTCGGTTTGTAATTGTTTACTTTCATGTTTTAAAAGTTAAAATAAATTGTAAGAATAGAAGTTTTATAATTTTTTTTTGTGTAATTTTGATATGTGTCAAATTAACACAAATAAATATGTGTCAAATGTACACATAATAATATAAAAACAAACTGAATATGATTTTTTTTTTATTAGCTAGTATTATTTTAACAATTGCCTGAGTTATTCTTGAAATATTTCATTAAAATCACAATCAATTTCTATTATTTACCGATGAAACCAACCTTGACGACCCTAATCTGCCTATTATTTTTATCAGGATGTAAAAAAGATTCAGCTAAACTCTTTGAAAAACTGTCAGCCTCTAATACAGGGATTGATTTTATCAATTCACTCAAAGCCACTGATGAGCTCAATGCTTTTAACTTTACCAATTTTTATAATGGAGGAGGCGTTGGCATCGGCGACTTTAATAATGATAACCGTGAAGACATCTTCTTTACAGGCAATCAGGTGAGTTGTGAATTATACCTGAATAAGGGGGAATTGAAATTTGAAAAAATTACCAAAGAGGCAGGACTCACTACAGACAGATGGTGCAATGGGGTTTCGATAGTAGATATTAATAATGATGGCTGGGACGACATTTATATTTCGGTTGCCTACCATCCATCTATGGCTAACACCCATAACCTTTTATATATTAATCAGAAGACCAAAACGCCTACTTTTAAAGAAGCTGCCGCAGATTACGGTCTTGATTATGCCGGATACTCAACGCAGGCTGTATTTTTTGACTACGATATAGACGGTGATCTTGATGTGTTCTTGTTGAATACTTCGCCAGATTCCCAAAATCCAAGTTACCTGAGGCCTACCATTAATGATGGCTCGCATCCATCAACTAGTAAACTTTTTCAAAATTACAGCCTGACTGATGGACACCCTATGTATAAAGATGTATCAGAAGAAGCCGGGATTATATATGAAGGTTTAGGATTGGGGGTAATTGTTTCAGATTATAATAATGATGGTTTGCCGGATATCTATTGTTCTAACGATTTCCTTAGTTCAGATGTACTCTATTTGAATAAAGGGAATGGCACATTTGACAATGTAATCAGAACAGCTACCCGACATACGGCTCTATCAGGTATGGGTATTGATGCGGCAGACATTAATCAGGATGGGAAAATAGATATTTTTCAACTGGATATGCTACCGGAGGACAATGCCAGACAAAAGCAAATGCTTGGGAAGCCTGATTATGACAAAAAGCAAATGAGTATCCATGAGCCCTACAACTACCAGTTGCAATACATGAGAAACATGCTACAAGTGAATGTAGGCAATGAAAATGGCATTCCCCAATTCAGCGAGAATGGTTTGCTGGCAGGCATTGCTAAAACCGACTGGAGTTGGTCTACCCTACTCTGTGATTTTGATAATGACTGCCTGAAAGACATTTTTGTTTCAAACGGCTACAGGAAAAATGTAACAGACCTTGATTTTATCAGCTATTATAAAAATCAGGATATGTTTGGCTCTGACAAAGCAAGAGCAGAAAACCGCAAAAATTTAATGGATAAAGTACCCGAAATACCATTAAAGAACTATGCTTACCGGAATAGAAATAATCTGGCTTTTGAAGATGTATCCGAAAGCTGGGGATTAAACGATCTTTCTTATGCTAACGGTGCAGCATATACTGATTTAGATAATGATGGCGACCTCGATTTAATAGTGAATAATGTGGATAGTGAGGCTTCTATTTTCAGGAATTCATCAGAGATACAAAATCAGAATCATAGTTTAAAAATAGCTTTTGAAGGCAATGATAAGAATCAATCAGGAATAGGTGCCAAAGTAAGCGCCTGGATTGGTGATGAATTGCTCCTATTTGAAAATTTCCCGGTACGAGGCTACCTCTCTTCTATGCCTCATACTATTTTAATAGGAACAGGGAAAAACAAAAAAATTGACTCTTTACTCATTGTATGGCCTGATGGTAAGGTTCAGAAGAAATATGCAATTGACAGTACCACCAGGAGTTTAACTTTTAGGTATTCAGAGACGAAGCAGAGCACTAAGGAAACTATTAATGAGAATAAACTTTTCTATCCTGTTAATGGACTTCTGGAATTTGAACAGTCAGAAGCAAACTATGTAGATTTTAATCAAACTGCCACCTTACATAAAATGCTTTCCAGACTCGGTCCGGCTGTGGCTAAAGCAGATATTAATGGTGATGGGTTGGAAGATCTGGCCATTGGAGGCACCTTATCTGGTAATGAAACTCAGATTTTTACTCAAGAAAAATCGGGGAAATTCAAAAAGACATTCGAGATACCTACCAGCAAAAACATGGAGGTAGGTGCTATCCATTTTTTTGATGCAGATCAGGATGGCGACCAGGACTTACTTTTTACCGGAGGAAGTTGTGAAAGACCATTAGATATTCCGGGAGCTTTTCAGCCGCAATTATGGCTTAATGACGGCAAAGGTAATTTTAAAAGTGCAAAAGATTTTCCGTCTATCCGAGTGAGTAGCCACACAATTACAACACTTGATATCAATAACGACAATGACCTTGACATTTTTATTGGTGGCCGTATTTTGCCTGGTCAATACCCTTCTGCGCCTCAAAGTTATATTCTTAGAAATGACCGCGGAAAGTTTTTAGATGTTACTTCTCAAATGGCCCCGTTTCTGAACAAACTCGGGATGGTTTGTGATGCCGCAGACATAGATATTAATAAAGATGGGTATAAAGATATAGTGGTAGTAGGTGAATGGATGCCATTAACCATCCTTACAAATAATAAAGGCAACTTTACTCTTTCTCAAAAAGAAAAGACAGAGGGCTGGTGGAATACAATTGAAATAGCCGACCTGAATAAAGACGGATTGGATGATCTAGTATTAGGTAATGAAGGATTAAACTCCTTCTACAAAACGAGCCCTCAACAACCAATAGTTTTATTAGCCAAAGATTTTGATAATAATAACAGAATCGACCCCATAATGGGTCAGTATATTAATCATCAATTGATTCCGGTTCATCCTCGTGAAAACCTGAATCTGCAAATCAATAGCTTTCGAAAGAGATTCACCAATTTCAAAGATTATTCGGGTGTTTCATTTGAAGAGTTATTTAGTGAAAACGATCGAAAGGATGCCGTGCGAAAAGAAGTATATGAGTTAAGAAGTTGTATAGCTATTAATAATGGAAAAGGAGATTTTAAACTTGCGCCACTTCCGTGGCAGGCACAACAATCTCCTATCTTCTCAATAATACCTGAAGATCTCAATAAGGATGGAAACATCGATTTACTTTTAAGTGGTAATTTCTTCGCCAACGAAGCCCACCAGGGCAGGCAGGATGCTTCAAGAGGGGTTACGTTGTTAGGTAATGGTAAGGGAGCATTTCAACCAATGAATTTTGAACAAAGCGGCCTTAATTTTATAGGAGATACCCGTAAATGTATATTTTTCAAAAATACTGGAATACTGCAGGTTTTTTCTAATTCAGGGAAAGTTCAATCTTATAAATTTAATTCCATAATTCTCAAATAGTTCTATTTATGAAGAGCTGGAACTGAAAATTCTTAAACTAAAAACTTTAATATTAACCTTAAGTAAACGTATCAATAAAAGAATATATGATGATTTTTAAAACGTTTCCGCTTTTTAAGAATCAATAGCATTATTGGGAACTAATTGAAAAATATCAATAAAATTTATTAAATCAGGCTAAGATTTCTCTTATGCATTGGGTTGAGCGCGGCGGCCGTTACCGTTTGAGCCTCTCCGGAGTCACTAAAAAGACGAATTAATAGCCAATTCCGGAACTATCAATTCGTCTTTTTTAATTCTATTACTTCCAATGGGTAGTCTATACTGATTTTTGATTAAACTTCTGTTTTTGTCAACAATCAGATGATAGCAAAGCTTTTTATTCAAATTTCTTATGCCATCTGCTTATCAGTTAAAAATTAGCTGATGGATATA
>CBIHRH010000033.1:0-16288 GCA_966212365.1 uncultured Emticicia sp.
TATTTTTAGTTCCGGTCCAGCTCCGGGAAGTATAATGGCGGCATATTTGAATTTCTTCCAATCTGTTTTTTTGATTTGGTCATAAGCCGCTTTGTTGATGCCTTTCTCCAAAGGTTCCAGACGCGCTGGTTCGTCACGGTCATTTGCCTGCATCAATTGCATAGCCACAGCCAATGATGGTTTATAAAAAACATCAAAGCTTTTGCTACTTTCATCCAATGATGCCATCATATCTTTTAACATGATGCGGTAAGTACGCGAGGTTACGATATAACTGGCAGAATCAATATGTGGATACCTCATTTTTTTACCGAGGCCAAACTGATTGATGATGTAATCCATCCCATAGAAGCACTGATTCCATGCTTTAGCCAACAAAACCTCATTTGATAATCCGACAAAACGCTGATAATACCCCGAAGGACGTAAATGCCCGTTGATGATTTTATCGAAAGCTTTTTTATTGGTAGTATAAACAGAGTTCAATTCTTTAGCCAATGTAGCAGTATCCGGTTTCCAGAAGAAATCATTGAGTAATGATACGGGATGCGAACAAGTATCTGTGACATGCGTTTTCAATACCTCTGTTTTCTTTTGCAGAAAGTTCTTAAATGTGGCGTTACTCGTCATTATCGTCTTTACCTCAGGAGTCTTTTCAATAACCGTAAGCAGGTAAAAGTTTTTATCAACCGTTAAATCTCCGGAAGAAAGCGGACGGTAATTTTTGTCGTATCCCTGCCCTGCCACATTTATAATGAGTAGTAGACAAAAGGAGATTGTGTATAGAAGTTTTGTTTTCATTGTGTTTTAGTATTAAAAAGTAAAGAGGGAAGCATCTTCAAAACCCCACTCTCTAAATCTCTCTCCCCAACAATGGGGAGAGAGACTTTTAGCCCTTCCCCACTGTTGGGGCGGACGCCGCGCGGAAGGGTTGGGATGGGGTTTTTATTAGTACTACTTCCCTCTTCTATTAAAATCAATACCCCGGATTCTGATACATTTTTACAGGATCCAATTTCTGCTCATCAAACGGAATCGGGAAGTAAATATCTTTGGTTGATACGTTTTTCAAATCTGAAATACCGAAATCAGCCTGATTTTTACTTTTGAAATAATCCACAAATCCCTGAGGATTATCACCAAAGGCGCGTAGCAAATCAAATAGACGGTGGTTTTCAAAAGCCAGTTCCGATCTGCGTTCGTGTAGAATAGCCAGCTTCAAGGTAGGATATTTTGTATGATAAGCCGCATCAGCGTCAGATACTGCGTAGTCAGGTAAGCCAGCACGCTTACGCGCCTGATTCAAATAGCCGATTGCTTCAGTCGTGTTTCCTAATCTTTCATTTACTTCGGCCAACATCAATATAATATCCGCATATCTCATCAAAATAAAATCATTACCTCCCCAACCGTTGGCAGCGGCTGCTTCGCTTACATCACGATACTTAGTAATAAACCATGCTTTTGCACTGGCATGATCAGCATATTTCACCGAGAAATCTTTTCTGATGTCTCCTGCTTCATATTCGTTCACTACGTCAGGATTAATAAAAAAGCCACGGCCGGTTGATGGTCTTTTAGAGTTAATCGTTTCCCCAATCGACTGATTACGATACGCCAAACCCGAGGCGTAGTTCTGGTCGCCTTGTTTGTAAACAATCTGGAAAATAATTTCAGGGTTCGTATTCTTTTTCGCTACATCAAATACATCAGCGTAAGGAATTTCTGACAATTGGCCAAAGCTTCTCATGCCATAAGCGGCTTCCAGATATTGTTTGGCTTTTGCGAAATTAGCTGGTTTTTCAGTAGTTAAAACCGAACCCATGGTTAAATAAACCTGCCCCAATAAGCCATTGATAGCTGCCTTACAAGTACGCCCTTTATTGCCTGCATTCTGAATATTCGGTAAATCTGAATTTAATGCAGCCGTTAAATCTTCCGTAATTTGTTTGTAAACCAATCCTTTTTCTACTCTGAATGTGCTGGCTACGATTTCGTCATACGAAGTCACAAATTTAGTTACCATTGGTACATCTCCCCATTTGCGTACCAAATGGAAATAAGCTAATGCACGAAGAAAAAGTGCCTCAGATTTATAGATAGCACGATTCTTTTCATCTGTGAATTTAACAGCCGGATTGTCGATATTAGACAATACATAATTGGCACGCGATACAATCGTATACAAGGCATTCCAGTGGCCTGTCATTTCGGGGTTGGTAGGCACTAAAGTAAAGTTAGTAAACTGAAAAGGCGTACCTGCCGACGACTGGTTATCTGTACGGCCTGCGTTATCAGAGCGTTCTTCGCTATATAAATCACTACCTTCTCCTAGTGCACTATTACTACGGATGGCATTATATACGCCAGCTACTGCTTTTTGAACATCTGTTTCTGAAGAGAAAAACTTATCGCTGGTAATGGCGTTCGGGTTCTCTATCTGCAGATAATCTTCGCAAGAGGATGACACCAGCGCAATGAATATAAATAATAAACTGATTTTTTTCATGATTCAGGTTTGTTTTAGAATTGTACTTTTAATCCGGCGTTAAACGATCTCATCAATGGATATTTACCATAATCTACACCCGGAGTTAAGTTTGACCCGTTGTTATAGTCTACCTCAGGATTATATCCTCTGTATTTCTGGAATGTGAAAACGTTATCAGATGAAACGTAGAAACGTACATTCGAAATTTTGTTGTTCGTAACGGCTGCTGTATTCCAGTTGTAACCAAGAGTGATGTTGGTTATTCTCAGGAATGAACCATCATTCAGATAGAATGTCGACAAACGTGTACTGTTACTTTGTGTACCACCACGCGCTGCACGATAGATCAGGCCATTACCCGGATTTTCAGATGTACGGAAACGTTCATCTACAATGGCGTATTGATTACCCGAACCTTCCATGTTCAGGTTATAATAGTTCTGACCATCAAGCACCATATTACCTTGTGTACCATTAGCAGATACTGAAAGGTCAAGGTTTTTATAACGTCCTGAAAGGTTGAACGCATAAATGAAATCAGGATAAGGATTACCAATGATTGTTTTATCAAGGTCGTTCACGATACCATCTTTATTTGTATCCTGGAACAACAAGTCACCCGGCTGAATCTTGGTGCTTTGTGCTGCCGAACGTGCAGGAATATCATCATTTACATCAGGGGCATTGTTGATAGCATTGGCCTCTTCCTGAGTTTTCACCATGCCTATCACTTTAAATCCGTAGAACATACCCACCGGTTGGCCTTCCATCGTAATGTGAGTATCATAACCACGCTCAGCTCCTCTGGTAAGAATGGTAGAAGCACCGCCTAAGTCAAGTACTTTGTTACGGTTTACCGAAATATTTCCACTGGCACGCAATTCATACTCTTTAGATGATAAAACGATTCCGTCTAATTGAAGGTCAAATCCACGGTTATTGATTTTTGAATCAGGCAAATTGGTCAACATCGTAGTAGAACCAGACACCGCCGTAATCGATTTTGAGAACAATAAGTTATAAGTATAACTATCGTAGTAGTTAGCAATCACCTGCAGACGATTGTTGAACAAGCTCAAATCAAGACCAATATTGGTTTGCGAAGTTGATTCCCAACCCAATTTATCATCGCGGAAAGCGCCCGGATACATAGCAGTTTGTACGGCATTACCGATAACAGTACCTGATTTACCTACTACTTGTTGGAAATTGTAAGCACCAATACCATTGTTTCCACTCACACCCCAGCTTGCACGGAATTTCAATGAAGATCTTTCGCCTAACATATTTTTGTAAAATGCTTCATCAGAAATCGTCCATCCACCAGAAATAGACGGGAAATAAGCCCAACGATTTTTAGGGCCAAATAATGAAGAACCATCCCCACGGAAGGAAGCCGTAATATGATAACGATTCAGATAGTTGGCATTGAAACGTCCGAAACCAGAAGCCATCGCATATTGAGTGATACCTGTTCCACCACCTCTTGTAAAGTTGGCAGGGTCTGAGCCACCACCTGTAATGTATGGTACTTTATCATCGGTGAAACCGTTGGCTGTAACATTGATTACATCCGTAATATGTGATTGAGAAGAAGCCCCCAACACACCGCTCAGATTGAAATCCTTTAGTCTTTTATTATAATTCAATGTAAATTCAGTCAGATAATCTCTTTCGTCTGTACGGGTATTCTGTGCATTGGCTGCGGTAATTGCCTGAGGAGAGAAAGGAGCGTTAACACCTGAAGTGATACTCGTCGGACGATAATATTCCCAGTTGTTGGTATAGTTATAAGTACCAAACGACAATTTAGCTGTCAAAGCTTCCATGATTTTGTACTGTCCGTAAACATTATAGGTTGCTCTGGTTGTTTTACGGAAGTTCTTCACCATTTGTGTATAAGCCATCGGATTTTCGATGTCACTTTGGAAAGCATAATCACTTGATTGTGACGACATTTCGTATTGTGCCAGCGTACCATCAGTATTGTATGGTTTCAGGAAAGGCAGATAAATCAAGGCCGCCATCACCGGGCTTTGGTGGAAGCGTCCTTCGGTTACTTCATTACTTTTGGTATCTGTATAAGCCAGATTAGCACCGATAGTTATTCTTTTCGAAACATCCAGATCAATATTCGAACGCAGGTTGTATTTCGTCATGTCGGTATTGCGCATAATACCATCCTGATTCTGGTAACCTCCCGAAACAGCATAACGCACTCCTGTACGTCCACCTGCAATCGATAAATTATGTCTGTGATTTGCAGCATTACGATACAATTCATCCTGCCAATCGGTATCGTACTCAGGTTTTTTGATGGTTCCTGTAGCAAAATCATACATATACTCAGGAATTCTGATAGTATTCGCATTTACGTTGTTGGTACGGGTTGTGCGAACCGTATTGTTATCCTTTATATATTCATCTGACCATACTTTCCCTTGCGAAATCATCAAATCTTTGTAGGTCTTGTTATGGGCATCTACAAAAAGATCAAAGAACTGTGCTGCATTTAACACATCTACTTTGCGCGCCAATTGGTTGATTCCGAACTGATAATCATAGGTTACCATGGTTTTCCCTTCTTTTCCTCTTTTGGTTGTAATCAAAACCACACCACCCGAAGCTCTTGAACCATAGATAGCAGCCGACGCCGCATCTTTCAAAATCTCAACAGATTCAATATCCTCCATATTCAGGAACAAATCACCGTTAGCCGGATAGCCATCAATTACATATAATGGGTCTGAACTGGCATTGATGGAACTTGTACCACGCACACGGATTTTTGTAGTGCCATATGGTGCACCGCTCACCTGCGAAATTTGCACCCCTGCTACTTTACCTACCAAAGCCTGACCAACGGTTGGTGTAGTAAGGTTCAGCTCACTTGCTTTTACACTGGCAATAGCTCCTGTGATATCACTCTTGCGCATCGTTTGATAACCTACCACCACTACTTCCTGCAATGAACGAGCATCGGCTTCCAATGCCACGCTCACATTTGCAGTAACAGGTACTTCTGCTACTTTGAAACCAATAAATGAAATAACAAGCGTAGTTGCATCTGCTGAAACAGACAATACAAATTCTCCCTTTGCATCAGTCAGCGTTGCTGCCGATGTTCCTTTTACCTGAACCGAAGCTCCCGGCAACGGCTCGCCTGTTTCCTTCTCCGTGACTTTCCCTCTGACCTGACGGCTTTGCGCAGCCGCAGGTAACGTATAGCATGCCAACAATAAAAAGCACGCTAACGTTTTAAAAATTGATGTGAATACTTGTTTGCTCATGTGATTAGTTTTAGAAATTTTCCGCAAAAGAAGTCAGCCAAGATTAACACTAAATCACCTCAATGTAATGTAATTGTTATCAAACAAGCTAGAAATGAGAAAGTAGAAACGTACCGGGATTTGTTATAAATAAAAAAAGAGGCCACCTTTTCAGGTAGCCTCTTTCGCTAATTTTATTGTTATGGAAGTCTGATTAATTTTTAACCGCCATCCCTTTTTGCTGAATCATATCATCCATTACGTTTATTGATTCATTCAGGTATACATCTTTTTTAAGATATTTAACCCAGAATTCATTGCGGTCTTTTTTCAATGAATCAGAATTAATCACTGTTAAATCTCCAGCGAGGTTCGATACTGATAAATCGTCTTTCAGTTTCGTCAGGTCACGTACTTTGTTCGAAACATCTTTCATTTCTTTCAACTGCACTTTGTATTTGGCCAATTCTAAAGAACGTGAAGTTTTACGGTTATCTGCCAGAATATTGGTATTGTCTTCAATAGCTTTGAAAACATTATCCGCAGCCAGACGGTTTTTACTTTTTTGTTGTAACAATGTTACATCCGGAGCCGCTTGCCAGGTCTGATAGCTGGCTTTAGGCATTTCGTCCCAGATTAATGCTGTTGGAGAATCTTTCTCACGCATTTTGTAAGCTTCATATAAACCTGTTAATACGATGTCTGATTCTACTCCTTTCAATTGGGTAGCACCACCATTGATACGATAATATTTTTGCAACGTTAAATGCACTGCACCTAAATCACCTGCACCACTGCCATTACCTTGTCCACCAACCGGGAAAGCTCTTTGTACTGTACCTTTACCAAAAGTAGACGATGAACCAATTACGATACCACGTCTATAATCCTGAATAGCCGAAGCAAAAATTTCAGAAGCAGAAGCACTACGTTCGTTGACCAATACTGCCAATGGACCATCGTAAAGAACAGACGGGTCATTATCTCCCATTTGAGACGGACGACCAGAGCGGTCACGGATTTGAACCACAGGGCCGGTTTTAATAAATAAACCTACCATGTTTACTACTTCCTGCAAACTTCCACCGCCATTATCACGAATATCCAGAATGATTCCTTCTACTCCTTCTGCTTTTAGTTTCTCAACCTCTTTCGCTACGTCTTTCGAACAACGAGCTGCTTGTGGACGATTGAAGTCTGCGTAGAAAGCTGGCAAATCAATTAAACCAATTTTATGCTTGCCTGAATTGATAATAACGCTTCTGGCAAAAGTTTCATCCAGTTTCAATTCTGCACGAATGATTGGTACTACTTTTTGTGTACCATCAGGTTTCTGGATAGTCAATCTCACTTCTGAGCCTTCTGCCCCACGAATTACTTTTACAGCATCGTCTGTCGTGAAACCTGTTATATCTTCCGGCTCGCCAGAACCTTGTGCTACCTTTAATATAATATCATTGGCTTGAATCTCTCCCGATTTCCAGGCAGGGCCTCCGGCAGATACGCTTCTGATTTTTATTTTATCATCTTCCTGCATCAACAATGCCCCGATTCCGAAGAAACGACCGCTTAGTTTTTCATCAAAAGAACGTTTTTCAACCGGCGGGAAGAAATCTGTATGAGGGTCCATCTGATTCGTAATGGTATTTACCAATACAGCAAATCTTTCGTTTTCGTCAAATTTATTTTTCAAACGGTCAAAATACTTGTCCATCGCCTTTTTCACCTTCGCACGGGCTTCCTGCTCTAAGGTTTCGTTGCTTTTGGCTACAAAATCTTTTTTATCTTTATTCTTTACCTGTTGTTCAAGCAAATCATTATAGCCTTGTAGCACCTGCCATTTCAGATATTTTCTCCAACGGTCTTTTCTGTCGTTCTCGTTGGTGGCAAAATCTACTTTGTCCCAATCCAACTCAATGTTTTCGTCTTTATCAAACGTAAATGGTTTGTTAATCAGTTCTTTGTAGATGTCTTCCGCTTCTACAATGCGTACTTTGTAGATTTCGTCCAGGGATTTGAAGAAATCCAAAGATGCGCCATGTACTTCGTCGTCAATCTTGGCTTCGTATTTACGAAGCTTGTTAATATCCTTTTCTAATAGCACCCTTTTACTTGGGTCTACGCGTTTCAGATATTCCGTAAATATTTCTTTCGAGAATTGGTCGTCAATTTTTTTCGGACTGTAGTGCCCTTGTTCAAGCATGGCACCTACATACCGTATGATAGTTTCGTTTTTGGTTGGTGGGTCGTCGTTCAACGGCATGGCTGCAATAAATACAGAACCAACGATCCCCCCTAAAAGTGCTAAAGACAATATATGCGGCTTTCTCATAGATTTAATCTTCTTCGGTTATTTAAAGTTTTAGTTGAAATCAGATTTAAATATTAAATCTGATTGATTTTCCTGATTCAAAAATCAATCCAAACTATAACGAAAATTTAACGAATAAATTTCCATTTGTTAACGAAAAATGATAAAAGGAAATTTTTAAGTATAAACGCCTATTGAAAGCATGGCAAGGTACTCTCGAGCCCCATGCCACGAGAGCCCTTTATCAGTATAAAAGAATTTTGTATCTGCTTATCTAATAACCAGTTATGTAACGAAAATTTATCAGGGAAATAATAGGCCTGCGGCAGTGGTTCAAGGGCAGATGCCATCAGTTTTCCGGCTAAAACTACCAAGCTAAAATCACCTTTCGCCACCAGTTCACCAATGGCTTTATGCTCGGCAGGAGCGTCGTCTCCCAACTCTAACATATCGCCTAAAATCACTACTTTTTCCTTGTCAGTTTTCAGGTTGATAAAGTTCTGTATCGCAGCCGACATCGATGATGGATTAGCATTATAAGCATCTAATAAAATACTGTTTGTCCCTTTCTGAATTATTTGTGACCGATTATTATCCGGATTATAAGCACTGACTGCCTCCGAAGCATCGCTAATCGAAACACCAAAGAAACTACTGATAGCCAGAGCCGCCGCAATATTCTCAAAATTATACCAGCCGGGTAGATTAGTTGTGTAAGTCTGAGGGTCAAGATTTGGCTCTTGGGTAGAAAAAATAACTACAGGCGAATCTTTAACCAATACAATTTTATTGTCTTTCAGATATTCTACAGTCTGATTGAATTTCCGGCCCTGCGCCATTCCAATTAGCGCTTCATTCTTTGCATTCAGAAAAACTGTCCCGCCTGATTTCACTAAAAAATCATATAATTCCCCTTTGCCTTTTTTAACACCTTCTACGCCGCCAAAACCCTCTAAATGTGCTTTACCTACATTCGTAATAAAACCATGCGTAGGCTCACAGATATTACATAAATCTCTGATTTCGCCCTGATGATTCGCACCCATTTCTACTACTGCTATCTCGTAACTTTCATCGAGACCCAGCAACGTAAGCGGCACACCAATATGATTATTCAGATTACCCTTAGTATAATAAGTATTATACTTTTTAGATAAAACTGCCGCTACCAGTTCTTTCGAGGTAGTCTTACCATTAGAGCCCGTCAAACCAATAAATGGTATACTAAATTGCTGACGGTGATAATTAGCCAACTTCTGTAAAGTATACAACACATCATTCACCAAAATACAGGCTGGGTCAGTAGCGTATTCTTTTTCATCAATTACTACATATTTTGCTCCTTTTTCGAGTGCTTCTTTCGCAAATTCATTGGCATTGAATTTATCGCCTTTGAGTGCAAAAAACATCACTCCTTCATCAATCTTCCGTGTATCTGTTGAAACGCCTGTACAGGTCTTAAACTTCTCGTATATTTCAGCTATTGACATTGCTTTCTATCTGGTATAATTTCAGGATTATTTTTGCGGTAAATTTAATGGTAAACTTGAAGAAAGTATGAAAGGCGAATCCTTTTATTAAATCTTTCAGGCCTTTAAAAACAAAAAGCCCCCGAAAATTCGGAGACTCTTGTTCTATTAACAAAAAAACATGATGTTATTTATTGTTTACTATGTTTTAAGGATACTTTTTTGAGCGAAGTAGTTGGAATAGATTAGGAAAGTTATTTCCCCATTGCTTATACCCTCGCTTCACCCAATGAATTGGGCGGCTAAGAAAACAACGGAATTATTTTTATGCATAAGCCGGACTTAAGTCCGGCGATTAATGCAAAAATACCGCTGTTAATTTAGGCGGCGAATTCATTCGCTGTCCCAATGAAAATGCCTATTTTTGCCTTTCGTTTCCTAGCTGCCGAAATTATATGCGTTATCAAGTATTCTTTCTCCTGTTTTTTATTTATTTTCATTCATTTTCCCAGCGTATCCCAACCGATTCAATTCAGGCAGACATTGATGCAAGCTTACGATACCTGAGTGCTAAACAATGCACACAAACCATTGAGGGGAAACAATATGCAGGTGAATGGGAAGCACATATGCGGATGGAAGGCTTTATCTTATTACTAGGTCACAAAAGCAATTATCGGGATTCCAATTGCTTTACCATGGCGGGCATTCATAATATCCTGGCTGAAATGTATCTGGCAGATACTTCCCGAAAAGAGATTCTGCCAATGCTACAAAAAGTTTTTCCCGAGGTTTTAAGCTATTCTACCGGGGTAAGATTCAACTTCTGGAAACAGCTCCCCCCCAATCGCGATTTACTATTAGGAACCGAGCCAAATCCTGTTCCACTGGTCAGACGACCAACCACCTTTAAGCTGGAGAAAAGATTTATCAATAAAGCCGCCAATGTAGAAAACGATGCTGACGATACCTCAATGGGTAATCTGGCGATTTGGTATCATAAAAAAATATTCGGCGTTGACTCTCTAAAAACTGTTAAACCTGCCTTATTCGATAGTTACCTAGACAAAGACCGCAAAAACAGACATTGGTACAATTACCTCTATCACGGCTTCAAAAAATCAGGCGCTTACCTGACATGGCTGGGTGAAGAAGAAGAATTTGATAACTGGAATATTACGAAAGCCGTCTGGCATAATCTGCTTTTCTTTATCCCCTACAGTGTTTGCTTTCCGCATGCATATCAACCTTATATTCCGTGGGGAACAAATGATGTGGATGTGGTTGTAAACGCCAATGTACTGACATACCTAGCCAAAAGCGGACTCACTCATAAAAGTGAAGGAAGCGATGCGGCACACCAATTGATTGAAAAACACGCCAAACGAGGCAGATGGGGGCGTATGGGTATTTACTATCCTAATCGTTTCCATTTTCATTATGCGGTAAGCAGGGCTTTTGCAGCTGGAGACACCGCTTTAGCAAAAACAGGACAATATCTCTTAGATAACCTGACTAAAACCCAACAAACAGACGGCAGTTATAAAAGTGATAAGAAAGTAAACAACCACGATAGAATACAGTCTACAGTTTATGGGGTATTAAGTTTACTATACCTGAAAGAAGCAGGAATGAATGTCCCATCAGGCTTAATCGATAAATCAATTGCTCATTTACGTTCTCAACGGAATTCTGATAATCAGGAGGCTTACTGGCAGGGAGGGGTATTCTTTTCTGGGGGAACGGTGGTGAGAAAAACGCTTTTTTTTACTTCTGATGCCTATACTACGGCCTTGGTGGCACTGGCTTTTCAGAAATATAGGCAATTGATGTGATTTTTTAATCTGTTATTCCCTTTAGAGCTTGAATCGTTTCTTCAGTATCGCAATTTTCGTTTAATCTTTCATCTGTTGATTGAATAAAAGAAGTTGCCGTAAGTCCTTTTTTTATAGTTGATATGTCTTGTACAAAACCATCTATTAAAAACCAATGTTCGTAATCCAAAATGTTTTTTTCCGTTTGGGAGGCACAACGGATAAACCCATCGCCATCTCTATATTTTCTATATATTTCAATATGCCTTAGAGTAATCATACGCTTTACGAAATTATAAGATAAATAATTTTACCCCCTTTTTGTTTTAAGGTAGAATGTTCAACTGCTCCACATGAGTTTTGAAAAACATTAACGGTAGCTAATACCATGTTACAACACATTCATCACCAACTTAGCCTTATCAATTATTGTAATCATTAATACCGTGCGGGCGCTTCCAATGGCAATTGCAGTATTATCAGAAGTAAAAACGGTTTCGTATATGTTAAAGGCTTTGTTGAGTTTCACGCCATGCACCTGATAATTACCTGATTTATCATCCACTACTATCTGTCCATTACCTGCCGAGTAAATATCATATTTATTGCCTTCAACTCTTCCCCAGATTAGCCCTGATGTTGGTAGGATTTTCTTATCATTATTGCTGTAAATTCTCCCCATCTTACCCATCCAACCACCTGTTACCACATAATTATCAGTATCTACAAACTGGATTTCGTGAAAGATACTATTACCTATCTTGTTTTTGCGTTGCCATTTCTCTCCATCCAATTCGTATAAGTGAGTTTTGTTAAGTGTGTACATGAGTGCATAAACCTTTTTGTTAAAAGAATTGTACTTGACACACCAAACCATTTTGAAAGGATTTGAATAAATTTTCTTCCAGGTAATTCCACCATCAACCGATTTCAGAATAAAACCATTCGGAACAGTCTTTTTTGAATGGGCTATAGCTGAGCGACCTCCACAAATATAAATCTCCGATTCGCTTACTACCACCATATTATAGAAACAAGCATTTTCGTAGCCTTTTACTTTGATTGTTTCCCAGATTTTAGTCTGTAAATTATGTTTGTAGATTATTCCTTTGTCTCCGCAGGCAATGATGGTTTTCTCGTCAAATTTATCAAGTTTGTAAATATCCAACTGTTGACTTGGGTAGGATACATTGGTAAGATTACCCTCTACATCGATAGATTTTAGGGTACCATACTTGCCTCCAATCCAGAATTTATCTTCTACAGGGATAATATCATAGTAAGAAGAATCTGCGTAGGTGATTCCTTGTTGAAGAACTTTAATAGACACATCTTGTGCTTTGGCGTGCAAGCATAAGAATAGCATTAAAAAGCGTAACGCTATTTGAATGGCAAATTTCAAAAAAGGTAGAGGTCTGTTATATAGGGTCCGTTTAGTGTTTAATTGCAAAAATAGAAATATGCCGCGACTCTTCAAAGTGCGAAATTAATTTTCATACCCCTATTTATTTTAAGGCAGGTTTATTTCTAAAATAAAGCTATTTTTGTCTTTACACTCAATAAAATTCCGATTTTATGGTTCTTCATCACAAACGCCTTACCTTTGCCATAACCGCTTATTTTATATTATTCAGTATGTCAAGTTTTGCTCAAACACAGGATTTTTCAAAAGATTTATTTGCTCAATACACTCAATACAAAGAATCAGCCATTACGCACCGCCGTTTCAAACATAAAGACCTTGTGCCGCTGATTAAGCAATTGCCGTTTGAAAAACAAGTAGTAGGGAAATCGTTTGAAGAAAGAGATTTATACCAGATAAAACTAGGCGCCGGAAAAACCAAAGTATTATTATGGTCGCAAATGCATGGCGATGAACCAACTGCCACTATGGCTTTGTTAGATATTTTCCGCTTTTTTCAGGCTAAAAACGATGGCTTCGATGGCCTTAGACAAAGTATTTTAGCTAATACTACCCTCTATTTTGTACCCATGCTCAACCCAGACGGGGCAGAGCGGTACCAAAGACGCACGGCTACTGAAATAGATATGAATCGTGATGCGCTACGTTTCCAAACACCCGAAGGAGCTTTATTGAAGAAATTGCAAGATGAACTAAGACCCGAGTTTTCGTTTAATCTGCACGATAAAAATACAAGGTATAGCGCCGGGAGAAGTGGCAAGCAGGCAACTGTTTCTTTCCTGGCAACGTCGTTTGATTTTGAGAGAAGCTGGAATCCTGCCCGTACCCGAGCCATGCAGGTAATCTGTGGCATGAGTGAGGTATTACAGAACTTTATTCCGGGTCACTTAGGGCGTTGGAATGATGAACATGAGCCCCGGGCCTTTGGTGATAATGTAGCCAAGTGGGGCAGTAGCCTGATATTGATAGAATCTGGTGGATATAAGGAAGACACAGAAAAACAGTTTATCCGAAAACTGAATTTTGTGGCGATTCTGACTGGTTTACAAGCCATCGCCGAGAAATCTTATACCAATTATACACTAGCTATTTATGAGGCTCTACCTAACAATGAGCGTTATTTATACGACCTCTTGGTTCGTAATGCTGAGTTTGATTATAAAGGCAAAATAGTAGTTAAAGATATTGCTATTGACCTGATTGAAAAAAACACAAGAAATGCTACGAGTTTTACAATAAAGAGCGTTATTGAAGATATGGGCGACCTTTCTACCTTCTGGGGTATCAAAGAAATTGATGCAACCGGGCTCCGGGTAAAACCTCTGGCCGATTTTCCTGAATTAATAAAGACTTACGCTTTGTCAAAAGAAGACATTCAAGATAGAGAATTAAACCTGGACGAAAAAGCAAGCTTTGTATTGACAAAGGGCAACGAAGTTAAATATGTAATTTTGAATGGACAAATTAAATAGTATGCCCGGCAGGATTAGCCGTGTGGGTAGAACAGACAATTCAATATTAAAAGACCCCATCCCTAACCCTTCCCCAACAATGGGGAAGGGAACAAAAACTCCTCCGCAACGGCGGCCGCTCCCCACTGTTGGAGAGAGGGGCGGTCGGCCGATGCCGTGGGGCGTGGGGTCTTTTTTCTGCGTTATAATTTTCCTCATAGCAAACACCCCCACTTTTGCTCAACAATCCTACGTATTAGGCAGAGCGATTGATAAAACTACCAAACAGCCCATTCCTTCTGCTACTGTTGTAAACAAAAACACTAAGCAGATAACCAAAACAAGCAATAATGGTAATTTTTTAGTAAAAGCTGTAAAAGGTGATTCTATTAAAATTTCGTCTATTGGATATAAAAACGTAGGTATCGCCTGGGATGGTATCAATAAAGAGCCTGTTATTGAGCTTCCTCAAGATGCTATTGTATTGCCGGAGGTAACCATAAAAGACCGACGTATAGAAATCATCAGACAACAGATTGATGAGTTATTGGCAGCACCGGAGGCCTCTACCAAACTGAAATGGAAAGATATTTCGAACCTGATTAATACCAATACTTCTTCACCGGGTGGCGGGATTGGTATCTCAATAGATGGACTATATCAACTTTTCAGCAAAGAGGGTAAGACCCGACGCAAACTGGAAGCCATGAAACAAGAAGACCTTCGCAAACTTTTGGTAGAATACCGCTATAGTGCCGAATATGTCTCATACGTAACCAAATTGAAAGGACAACAACTAAAAGATTTCATGAAATTCTGTAATTTGCCCGACAATTTTGTGCTCACCGCCAACGATTATGACTTAACCTTTGAAGTTTTCAGATGTCTGGAAGAATTCAAAGGTAAATTCCGTTTTTAAACATTACACAATCCTATTATTACAATGCCCATGAAAAAACTCGTTTTTTCTCTTCTCTCTATTCTCTTATTTAATCTTACTTACGCCCAAACCATCGAAAAACTTCGGTGCGAATACTTTAATAATCCCTTAGGACTTGATACACAAAAACCTCGTTTATCGTGGCAAATTAATTCAGCAACACGTGGTACCAAACAAACAGCGTATCAGATATTAGTGGCTGATACAGAAGAAAACCTGAAAAAAGATAATGGAAACATATGGAATTCGGGCATGGTAAAAACTGATCAGTCTTTATGGATTAATTATGCCGGAAAACCTTTGGAATCCCGCAAAAGATATTTCTGGAAGGTAAAAATCTGGAATGAGAAGAACAAACCTACTATTTATAGCGAGCAAGCATTTTGGGAAATGGGGCTTTTACAAACAAGTGATTGGTCGGCACATTGGATTGGAAAAAAAGGAACAGAAGGCAAGCCGCCTAAAGCTGTTGAACTACAAAAAGAATTTCAGCTAGCTAAAAGAGCTACCAGAGCCAGAATCTACGTAACGGGCTTAGGAGCCTATCATTTAATATTTAATGGCAAAAAAGTTGGAAAAGATATATTGACGCCGGGTTGGACCAATTATCTGAAAACGATTCATTACCAGACTTACGAAATTGACGGAGAAGACCTGACCATTGGCACAAATTTTATTACTGCTACTTTGGGAAATGGCTGGTGGAGCAGTGGTTTAGGCTGGGGTGGTGGCAAATTCGCCTATAGCGAAGGTCCATGCCGCCTGTTATTCCAAATGGAATTAGAGTTTTATGATGGTTCGCGTCAGACCGTTATCTCAGACGGTAGCTGGAAAACCCGATTATCTCCTATTGTTTCCAATTCACTGTATAATGGTGAAGTATATGATGGCCGTTTAGAATATAGCAAAGATTGGGAGAATGCCACTATCCTTGATGATGCTGAAAACAAAACCACTTTATTCGGCCCGAAACCGGAGGATAATAGAAATGATGAGGCCGAGACTTTCAGTACTAAAAACACAAAACTGATTGCATCTGTTGCGCCGCAGATTCAGGCAATGCAGGAAATAAAGGCAGTAAAAATTACAGAACCTCGCAAAGGGCGCTATGTATTTGATT
>CBIHRH010000034.1:0-15617 GCA_966212365.1 uncultured Emticicia sp.
TCTGACAGACTATTATATGCAGGCAGGCTCAGCCGGATTGTTTGCCAACTGTCTGTCGAGCGAAATGTATGAACTAACTAACGAAGAGCGTCTGGTTATCACCAAACAGGTAGTTGATCAGGCTGCAGGACATATTCCTGTAGTAGCTACCGGTACGTTGGGTGGAACCATTGCCGAACAGGCAGATTTTGTCAAAAGAATATACGATACTGGTGTGCAGGCAGTAATTGTGATTACAAGCCAGATAGCTAATGCGGATGAATCTGATGATGTATTTGTTGAGCGAATGGAAGAACTCATGCACCTGACACCCGATATTCCATTAGGTTTTTATGAGTGCCCGGTTCCTTATAAACGATTAATTAATTAGGATACATTAGCCAGATTATTGCCTTATAAACGCCTGATTTATCATAAAGATACCTGTCTGGATGCAGCAGAAGTAGAACGCCGTTTGGCAGTAGCACAAGGCTATAATTTTGGTTTGTATGACGCCTATATGGTAAATGCCACTTCGTCACTGAAAGCAGGTGCAGCAGGATTATCATGTATACAGGGCAATATTTATCCTGAACTGATTGTCTGGATTTGTGAGCATTTCAATGATAATTCTGCTGAATCACGTAAAGTGCAGCAGTTTTTTAATGATTCGATGGAAATTGTGCATTCGGCTTATCCGACTATTGCCAAGTATAGTTTAATGAAAAGAGGCTTCCCGATTTCAACCTATACCCGCAGAAAAGTTGAGCCATTAACAGATGATTTGAAAGTAAGAATGGATGAATTATTGGTTACGATAGATAATCTGCATAATGAATTGGGAATCAGACCCATTTATCAACAGGCAGCTTTAATTTCTTAATTTTTTGGATTACCTACCTCTTTTTAATACGTTTTGTTTCTTAGTCTAAATCTCCGGTATGTATGTGCCGGAGATTTTTTATTGGTATATTTTTGTATAGTAGCTTCAGGTAACGAATTGGAACTAATTTGTGTTAGTAAGCAAAAGACCGAATGAAAAATGAGTAAATTGAAATTAGGGGTACTAGACCAATCAATAGTCACACAAGGGAAAACAGCTATACAGGCTGTAGAAGAAACAATTGCTACGGTAAAATTAGCCGAAAAATTAGGATATGGCCGATTCTGGGTATCCGAACATCATAATTCATCATTTATTGCAGGCTCCACACCGGAGGTATTGATGGTAAAACTAGCCGATGAAACCAAACGCATCCGTATTGGTTCGGGAGGCATCATGTTACCCAATCACAGTGCCTTGAAAGTAGCTGAGAATTTCAGAATGCTGGAAACGCTCTTCCCCGGACGGATTGATTTAGGTATAGGCCGGGCACCGGGTGGAGATAGAATCACTGCCGCTTTACTGAATCCGGCAAATGATTTTAGTGAAGATAGCTATCTGCAACAATTAGAATATCTGCAACACTTTTTCAGAGATACTGCCGCAACCAAATATGGCCCGATTCTGGCAGTTCCTCAAGCGCCTACCATGCCCACCCAATGGATATTGAGTTCGAGCGGTGGCAGTAGTAAAATTGCCGCGCAGTTTGGTATGGGTCTGGCTATTGCCCGATTCATCAATGGATTTGCCCAACCGGATATTGTGGAAACCTATCGTAAGAATTTTGAACCATCTTCCCAATTCTCAAGACCTCATGCCTTGATGTCAATCTCGGTTTTGTGTGCTGAAACCGAAGAGGAAGCCCGAAAAATGCGTAAGTTCCTGGATTATGTTTTAGTTCAGTTTGAACAAGGCAAGTTTGATAACTTTGGCGACGACGCCTTTATACAAAAATACCAGTTTTCATTAGCTGAGCAGGAGCGTATCCACCGCAACAGAGGTAGGGTAATATCTGGTACAAAAGAAGAAGTAAAAGAAAAATTACTGGCGCTTGCCAACGATTTCGGAGTGGATGAAGTCATAGTATCAACGATGGCTAATAACTCATTAAATCGCAAACGTTCGTTTGAATTATTAGCCGAAGCCTTTGAGTTAAAGCCTCTGGCATAATTTTTTAGTTATCCCGGTAGGGGTGAGTGTCGATAGAACTGTCATGAAATAAAGGCAGGTAAAAAACGTTAATAGTTCTCGTTTTAATAATACTTAAATCTTATATTAGTTTTTAATTAAAAATGATGATTGGATACTGATTGAAGGAGTTTGTTGAGTAAATTCGAAAGGTCAAACGTGCTTTTTGCCTGTGAATCGTTCAAATTCACACACTATTAAAGAATCCTATTATGATTTCTAAAATCCTTAAAGTAGCATTGATTATATCGGGTAGCTTTATTTTGCTCTTGGCAGGAGTAGGATTTTGGGTATATTATAATCAGGGAAGTCTTTTTACGCGTTTGAAAAGCTTAGTGAATGAAAAGATTGATGGCACACTGGAAATAAGGGATTTTAAATTTACCCCCTTTCAGAATGGCGTAGGTTTTACCTTCTCATTGATGGGCGTAAAGCTTAAAGACAAATACTTCAGTCAACATAAAACCTATCTGGTGGATGCCGCCTCAATTAACGTTACTTTGGAGACTCAATCCTTATTCAGAGGAAAAGTATTGATACATAGCCTGAAATTTGCCAATGGTAAACTGAATATCTTTAAGCGCAAAGACGGCTTTTCTAATCTCTCTATTTTCTCTCCGGCAAAAAAAGATTCTACTTCTAAGACTGAACAAACAGATACCGGTACATTAAAAGACCTGGAAGAGGTGTCATTTAAAGATTTTCAGGTACATTATGCTGATTCACTGAAGGAGAAATATTATGGTGCAGATTTTCACCAGTTTGTCAGCAAGGTAGAATATGATAATGCTATCTGGAATGTTGATTCAAAGGGCACAGCATTTTTCAAAGGGCTGGTTTTCAATCCTGATAGGGGAGGATTTCTGACGAATCAGGAAGTAGAGCTTAAGCTATCTACTGCTTATCACGAGAATGAGAAAAAATTGATTGTTGCATCTTCTGAAGTTGAGTCTGCCTTCAAAGATAAGATAAAACTTTCGGGAGAATTTGATTTTAGCGAAGATGATAAAACCATTCGATTAAATTTCAAAACTCAGGAAATCAGATTGGCCAATGCCAGAAAATTATTGACAGAGCATTTGTCCACTATTTTACAACGTATCAAAATAGACCCCTTAATATCGGCTGAAGTACAACTCAGTGGTAAATTGGGCGAAAGAATCCCCAAAGTAGATATTAATTTCGATGCTCGTGATTTCCAGTATCGACTTCCTGTAGGGTTATTGAAAGAACTAAGCACGCAAGGGAATTTTACCAATCATGCAGATAGTACGAAACCCAATGGTGATGCGAATACCAGAATTGTAGGTAATAACGTGCAAGGATTATTTGAGACGATTCCGATACAAGGGAAAATAGTAGTTAATGATTTAGAGCAGGCATTGGCGGATATCTATTGTACTCTTGATGCTAATCCGTCATCTCTGAATGATTTATTAGACCCTGACCGCTATAAGGTAAGGAAGGGTAATGCACAAATGAAACTCTCCTATAAGGGTAATATAAAGTCATTCTTTAATAAAGAGACCAAAAAATTGAATGGCTTACTGTATGGAAGCGTATCGCTCAATGATTTAGCTATTACTTATTTGCCACAAAAAGTTACGATTGAGCAGATAAGAGGTGATATGGCTTTTACGGGTGATGAGGTGAGGATACCCAATATTCAGATATTTGATGGACAGAATAACCTCTTTGTAAATGGACGTATTACCGGATTTTTCCCTTATCTCTATCTGGAAAATAGCCCGTTGAAAGCGCTTGTGAATATCAAAATCCCTGTTTGGCAATTGAACTGGCTGAAAGTGTTGTTGAATCTTGATCATTCAAGACCAAAACGCAGTGGGAATTCGAAGTTTGCTTTATCTACATTGCTAGATAAAGCCATTGATAATATTGAAGTGGATGCCACACTTGAAGCCAGCAGATTCAGATATAATCGGTTAACAGCACAGAATCTTAAAGGTCGAATGACTTTAAGCAGCGAAAAGATTCATCTGCATAATTTTTCAATGAATGCTTTCGGAGGTTATTTCCAGATATCCGGAGATGTGAATAAGTTGCGTTCAGGGAAGCCTATTCAATTGAATGTTGATGCTAAGCTGACCGATACGGACGTGAAATCTGTATTTTCTTCTTTCAATAATTTTGGACAATACACCATCACAGACAGAAATCTTCAGGGGAAGCTTAGCAGTAATTTTAAATTCAGTGCCGAATTGAAAAATGATGTTTCATTAGTCCAAAACTCAGTAGATGGGATATTGACCGTCGATTTAAGAGACGCCGAGATTATTGATTTTGACCCTTTTCTAAAAATGAAAAAGCTGATTTTCAGAAAGCGTGCTTTGGAACATGTGCAATTTGCCCCTATTGTGCACGAATTTGTGATTAAAGGCAAAGAGGTTGAAGTGAAAAAAATGCAGATTGAAAGCAATGTGATGACTTTCTTTTTGGATGGCATCTACAGTTTGGGCGATAAAACAGACCTGAATATCCAGATTCCGTTGAGTAATCTGCGCAAAAGAGACTCCACTTATCAATTCAGAGACTATGACCCGGATAGCATCGGCTCAAATATCTTCCTGCGTGCCGTAGAAGAAAACGGAAAAGTAAACATCAAATATGTGATGAAAAAGAAAGCCCGAAAGATACCTTTCAGAGTTTTCCGATAAATATCTGCTTGGCTTTGCCTATCAAACGATTAAAAGCGATTGTTTTTCCATCGTGAGAAATCACCAGGTTCATGGGGGATGGAGTAGTAGGCTCAGTTAATACTTTATGGCGTTTTTCGAATGCTTCATTGCCTGTATTGCAACTCACGATACTTCCATTCCAGACATAATAAATAGTTTTGCCGGATGGATGCCAGCGGAAAAATCCTTCTACTTTGCTTGTATGATAAGTAAGCTGTGTCAGATTTTTACCATCTGGGCTTATTGTAAATATCTGCAAAATACCCTTATCATCCTTTGCTAAAAAAGCTAAGGATTGTCCATCCGGAGAACTACGAACAATACCTACACAACCAGGTAGATTGGTATCAGCCGTATGCGTAAGGCGTCGTTGAAGAGTTCCTTTTGGAGGCATGGGCATTGTGGTAGCAGTCCCTTCCAACGGCCCAGATTCGCCGGGCACATCAATGTCGTTGGGTATATCTACTATAAAAACCTCCTCAACATTTTTGCCGTTTTTATCTTTAACAGTACCTATAAAGGCCCTTGCTATTTGTCTGGTGCCATCTGGTTTCTCATAGCCCTTTGTACCAACCCAACTATCTCCTGCAGCGTGGCTGATTCCATCTGAACCCGGTGAAGGATTCGGTGTTACTTTTACTACTAACACACTATACCATTCGCCAGATATATTTTCGCCATGAGCATCCTTTTCTAATACTACCGGATTGATTTTTTTCGATACGCCAATGGTACGTAGGTTATGTTTTTCACCTGTCGAATCCTCTAAGGCTTTCAATACGGCATCGTTGTAAGTATAGCCAATCCATTGACCATCACCACTCCATTCATGGCGGTGCGTACCACCGCGTAAAGCACCTTTTGTATATGGCGCGGTAATATCGCGGGCATCCATAAAGATGCGCTTCCCCGCCAGATTTTCGTCAATAATTACACCTGTTCGTCTCCATTGTTGGTAGGGATTGTCTTTAGTAATGCCCGGCAAGCCATGAATAAAAACCACGGCATTCTCGACTGGAGAGTAGCTGACAGCCCCTGCACCCGGCCCCCATACCTGATTGTTAGGGATTTCGTAAACGACTTTCTTTTCGCCTGTTGAAATATTTACTTTTTCAATACGGCCAGATTCCGCAATGCCTCCATCATCTGTTCTTGTATCATACACCAACCATTGATTATCTGGTGAGAAATTATCATTCTGATCTAAATCATGATGATAGGTGGCATCATCGGTTATTTGTTTCTCGGTCATATACTTCATAGTAGTGCTGCAAGCTGATAGTGAAAAGATAAGGGCTAAAAGTAAATATTTCATAGGGTTTATGGTCGATCGGTTATTTGCTGATGACAATCTTTCTGGTTCTTACCTGACCATTTTTACAGATACATTTAATGAGATAAACACCTGATGAATATTTGGTGAAATCATATTTGATTGCATGCTGACTTTTATCAATTTCGAATGTATCTAACATTTTACCATCCAGTGTGTAAACCGCTAATTGTATATCTAGTTTATCCGGATTACCTATTTCAACCATTTCTGCTGATGGGTTAGGAGAGACAGTGAAGCTTAATAATTCAGTCAAGGTTTCGTTACCTAAAACTGGTTCAGGTTCTACGGGTTTTTCTTCTTTGGTGATAGTCACTATTTCTGAAAAAGTACTTGTTCCGCAGGCATTGGTTGCTTCCAGACTAACAAAATAATTCCCTTCAATAGTATAAGTGATAGATGGAGGGTTTTTGATAAGACTTGTATGCCCATCCCCAAAGTCCCATCTATAATCAGACACATCTCCTACAGTTTTATTTATTAAAGTAATAGTTTGTTCTTTTTGCAGAATATCAAAAATTGCACCTGGCCTTTTTGTTTGAACGATTACCTCCATTTCAGTCTCATAAGTGCCAGTGCACTCACCACTAAGCGTGACAGCCAATTTATACGTACCAGCGTCTTTATTGGTTAGAGGATATTTGTAAATGGTGAATTTGTTTGACGTAAATTGATTGGGGCCAGACCAAGCATAGTAAATATTAGGAGCCATAGCCGTATGATTAAACGTATCCTCTACAAGTTCACTATAAGAAGGGAATGAAATTTCAGGACTTGCAACAAAATGCCCTCTTTCGCAAGCAGTAATTGTTTTTGGAATATTCGGAGAAAAAGGCTTGGCATCTTTTAAATCTAACTGTATTTTCTGGCTTAGCGCGCAGGCTCCAGCTAAATTAGCTTCAACAGTATAAATACCGCTTGCTTGTGCCTCAATAGGGTTGTGAACCTCTTGCCTTTTGGAATCAAAAATTTTGTAGGTTAATAATGGTGTTGAATAAGTATAATTGGAAGTTGAAATTAACGGAGTAATAAGAATTTTTTCATTACACAATTTATCTATTGACCAATTAATTTCAGGCTTACTTTCAATTACTTGAACTTTTTTCGTAGCAACTCCATCACAACCACCCGAAAAAGTAACTTTCAATTCATATTCTCCGGTCTGGCTTTTTTTGAATTTTGTTAGTATAAGATTTTTATCATTAGATTTGAAGTTGTTCGGACCAGTCCATTCATAAGTTTCGGTCATATTAACAGGCCCATAATTACCATTGACACTTTGGATATAATAACTCTGTGGGATAAAGGTCGGAAATAATGTGGCTCCACTACTGCCTTCACATATTTTTAGCGTATCGGAAAGACTAATTTGAGGTGCCTTCATAAGTGTGATAGCAACGGTGCTAGTAGCACTACCAATATTATTTAAGGCCGTAACAGTATATATACCGCTTTTACTTTCATTAAAACCTAATACATAAGCAACAGCTTTGTTAGATGTGAACCCATTAGGTCCCTTCCAACTATAGCTTGTGCCACCCATGATGTTGTAAGAATTATCATGAGCCACAAGTCTGACTGTTGAACCCTTGCAATATTTTTCCTGGGTAGAATCGGTAAATACCTTTAATTCTTTAACAGTAACAGTTTCTACAATTGTCGAATCTAAAATAAGGTCAACACTTGCGCTAGACTTTTCTTTACAACCGGGTGTATCTAATATAAGGGTATATTTCCCTTGCTTTGTTTTATTGAAGTCCTGAATAACTAATATACCATAACTACTTGAAAAGTTATTAGGGCCTTTCCAGGAATATTTATATTTATCGGTAGATAAAAAATATCCCTCCACATATACACTTTGCCCTAACTTTACATGCACAGTGGTTGCATTAAGAGAGAGGTTGATTTTATCGGCAGGTTTTAAAAAGAAACTTTTATTGTATTTCGCCTGACAAGCACCATTAAATGATATTTCAAGCTTATATTCTCCGGCTAAATCGTTTGTAAAGTTAGGAATAGCCGGGCTTTCTTCAGTACTGTGAAAATTATTCGGGCCAGTCCATGAATAAGTTACTTTAGTTCCTGTGCCAAAATAATTGCTGTTCCAAGAGTTCTTCTTAGGAAAGTACATAGTTTCTCCTTCACATTGTTCAGCTATATTATTAAAGCCATAGATAGGTGACGCTATATTTAGATAAGTATAAGAGGTGTCAATATTAGTACAGCCGCCTTCGAATTGTGCGATAACTGTATAAATCCCAATATCTTTTTTGCTGATATTGTTTAATGTAATCTGTTGCCCTTCTTTTGAAAAACCGTTTGGGCCTGTCCATTTATATTTCCCTGTAGCTCCTGACAATGACGGTGAAGCACTTAAAGTAGCTTGCCCATTTAAACAGGTAGAACTTGAATATGTGCGTACAGACGTTGATTTCCTGGCATCAATTTTAGCAGTTGTTTGAAACGAACCTACGCAAAAATCAGAATAAGTTACCGTAACAGTATAAACTCCGGATGATTGAATGTTTTTTATGGTAGGTTTTTCTTCACTACTCACAAAATTATTCGGACCACTCCATTGATAGTTTTTTTTACTTTTTTGGAAATAGTAATAAAGATCTCCACCATTATTTTCAGAAGATTCTAATTGTACACTCCCACCTTCGCAAATCTCCCCATCTGAAACTTTTATGCTTGGTATGGCTAATGAAACAATATATTTTCTTATTAAAGTTGTATCAGGGCATCCATTTATCCTGGCGTTCACTTTCAGTGTATACTCACCTGCCATAGTCTGGTTAATCTTTTTAAGAGCCAATACATTTCCTGAGGATTTCAGACCATTTGGCCCTTCCCATTCAAAACTTGAGTGAGGTGAAGAAAGACTATACAATGGAACCTGTGTAATTAAATACATATCAGACCCCGGACAAAATACAAAAGGACTGTCGTCCCAGTTTTCTATAGATGAGGGTCGCAGATTAGGTAATAGTTGTATTGTATCTTTTGTATTCTGGCTACGTAGTTTTTTGTCTGTAAAATCAGCTTTTATACCTACATCAATCTCTTTACAAGGATTGTACTGTGCAAAAGCCATATGATTAGTCAGAAGCAAAACAAATAGTAAAATTCTTTTCATGTAGTAGTGTTAACATTAATACCACAAAAATATATGTTTAAACCGATGAAATATCCCTTTACAGAGAGATATTTCATCGGCTTTTTTGGAATAAACTATTTTTCTGGTGCACTAATCACCCCTTGATATCTGCCGAGCCAGTAAGGCAATAACCAGATGTCTCCGGCGCTATGTTCTGAGGTTCCGTTACCACCTTTACGATCAAGATTGAACGTATTGCCGTTGTGGCGTTGAATCGGGCTTTCGTCAGGTGGTAAAACTTCTTTTATGGTTTGATTACGGAAATTAGGTGCAATTTTCTCAATATCCTTACGGTTGCTATTTACGATAACCCAATCAATTAAATCTAATGGATATTCTCTTAAATACCAGGCAGCCTCGTTAAGATCAAAATTTTTGGTGCCTGTCAATGCCGTGAAAATATTCCATGCTCCTTCTTTTTCAGGTCTTTCAGCTTGCCAGTGGTCTATGATGGCTCTTTTATAAGCGGCTTTTAAGGTATCGTTAAAGGCATAGCGATATAATCCCCAGTAACCAACAAAGTACATTTCATCATCTGAGTGATTCCAGCCATCTGACATATGTTTGCTATGCGCATCAGCGTCTTCTGCTGCCCTGCCTATAACACTCATCGGGCGCATCATATTTTCATAATAACCATACTTTTTCATCAATTCAAATGCCTTTTGCTTATATTTCTCTTTTTTGGTGAAATGATAGGCTGTTTGAAGCATAGCCACAATATTAGATGAATTGAGTTTTCTATCACCGACGTTAATCGGGAAGGCATTTACATATTCAGGATTCCAACGTCCCCACTGAGTAGGTTTGCCATTATAGTCAATCATATACATATTATTCTTAACGATATGGCTCATCAAGGTATCTATCAGAACAATTGCGCGTTTTTTGATAGTGGGCTCCTGTATCAATTCAGCCATGGCACCAAATGCAAATATATGTCCGATTGCTTCATCGCTACTGGTTGTTGCCTTCCAGTCCCATTCTGCTTCCGGTGAATGTTGCCAACGCTCAGGGTCAGAGAGTTGTTCAATATAACCTCTTCTTTCAAACGAACGGGAAGGGAAGCCCGGAATACCGTTTACGGTATATAAGCGTTCCATGGCATCCAGAGATTCAATACAGTTTTGAAGTGCCTCCGGATCTTTTGTTACTGAATACCTAAATATCTCACCACCCAGATACATCGATGTCCACAAACCATCATTATCAGAATCAGCCAAATAACCTGTGCTCAGATTCCCTTTTTCCATGCGGCTAAGAGAAGCATTGAAACCATTACGAATATGACGACTACGTACTTGTTTGTCGTAGAACATGGCTTTATCATGTAGTGTCATTTTTTTGAAGCAGATTTGTCCCAAGCCTTCGGTTGTTAAAACCAATACTGAGTTTTCAGGGCCTTCGGCAATATCGGTTACCACGTTACCAGGAAGCCAGCGCTCACCATTGTAATAGTCAAATTTACCATCCGCACGGAGGGCAAATGCACCGTTGTTTGAGCCAAACCAGAATTTATCACCAATGAATTTTACATCTGTGATTTCGGTGGCAGGCAATTTCTGGTTTTTAGTACCGAATTGCTTTTTAGCGGCGTCTATTGTAATGATGCCATCGTTTGTACCAATGATAATTTTTTTTCCATCGGTATCAAAAGCTGTGAAGCCAGCGCCTTCAAAAACTTTAGTTAGTTTTGAGCCTGCTAAGGCAGACAAGGATTTTTTACCTAAAATCAGGAATGTATTTGTATTTGCCTGATAACGGACGCTTACTACTTCGTCGCCATCCAGAGAGCCTTTCCAAAGCGTGTTAGCGTCTTTGATTAATTGCAGAGACTTACCATCTGATACCAGAAAGGTAAAGTCTTTACCACCTACAAAATGGCTAGCTTTGCTTAAATCGTGCTTGCTGAGTAATTTCCCTGCCCAGGCATTGCTTAAAACGGTTTTGTTATCCAACAATACGAATTGATTCTGGTAGCTGCTCAGGCCTTGTATCTTTTTATCGCCAATCGTGCGATAGGTTTTGTCGGCTACTATACTGCCGGGATATAAGAATTGCCCGTCATGAGGCTGTAGTAGTCCTTCAGAAGAGAATATTTTGATAGAGCCATTTCTATCGCTGGCCACCTCAATCAGTTTGGTATTGTTTGATTTCAGGTAATACTTAATGCTGTAATCCTGCAAGAAGGGTTTATCACGATATACGGGTTGCGCTTTAGGAGTCAGGTTTTGTGCGGACGAGACAAATCCTATCAGCGATAATCCAATGAAAATGTAAGAAGATAACTTCATGAGTATGTAAGGTAATTGATTAATGTGTGCGTTAACAGGACTATTTAATTTTCTGCGGGTCTACCACAGCATATTTAATTGATTTCTGATTTTTTTCTACATGATGCGAATAGGTCATGTGCAAAAGACCATCTTTTGTCTGAATCAATGATGGGTAAGAAAAGCCTCCATATTTTGGGTCATGGTCTTCCATTCTGATTTTCCATTTCCAGGTTTTGCCTTCATCGTCTGATAAAAACAGACTTAGTTTATAGCGACCATCATAAATATCATTACCCAGAAATGCCCATCTACCATCGTTTAATACTAAAAGCTCGACACTGGCTGTATTAGGAATATCCATTTTAACAGAAGCCGACCAGGTTTCACCGTTGTCACTTGATTCGCTATAATGTACGCGAGGCGGACTATCTCCGCTATCGCGCATGTAGGCAACCAGATTTCCATTTTTCTTTTGTACCACGGCAGGTTGGATCGGCCCACGACCAACTAATGGCATACTTGGACGCCAGGTAGTACCATTATCTTCAGAGATAGCCATCATTGACATATTGTAGCCATCAGAATAGAGCGGGAGAATGATTCGTCCGTTTGCCAATTGCAAGGGCTTGATTCTCGTCATCCAACCGATGCTACGTTTGGTGGCGTCTTTACTGGCCTCGATAATCATGTCATCGTATTTTGCTGCATAACCTGCCCAACCATGATGAGTATCGGGTAAACTTTTCATTTTAGTTGCTACTTCTTTGGCAAAATCATCATTGGGTTTCAGCAAAATATTATCCTGCCAATTCCAGATTGGCGCACCGCTTTGGTTATAATCAGTTGACGTTTTAAACCTTAGAATTGATTGCTCCCATTTATTAGCTTGTACGGCAATCCAGACCAAAAAGAGTTTGTTTTCCTGATTGAGGAATAGAACAGGATTACAGTCTGGTAGATTGGGAGTGTCTGCCATCAAAAAAGGTTCACTCCATGTTGTTGTGCCTTTCTTAAGCCTTGCCCCCATGATTCTTACATCATCAGCGGTGCGTTCGCCACTTCCCTGAAACCAGACTGATAAAAAATCACCATTAGGTAAACTGACTATGCTGCTTCCATGCACATGTTTTTCCTGCGGAGGGAAAATCAACATGGAATTGACAATAGCTGGATTTTGTGCCTGTAATTGTTGGGTATATAGGACAATAAATACGATAAATGAAAGGTATTTAAGGATTAGTATGGTTAAGAAAAACTTATTAACAACATAACCTCATCCCTAACCCTTCCGCGCGGCGTCCGCCCCAACAATGGAGAAGGGAATATAGCTCCTCTCCCCATTGTTGGGGAGAGGTTGGGAGTGGGGTTCTCATTTTACCTTCTTCCGCCTCTCCAACAATTCACGGAAAGTAGTCAGAATGATGCCTTCTGATTCGATATACTTCTTTAATTCGGGACTCATCATTGATAACATATCGGCATATCTTGAACCACCCGAGCCACTGATTTGCTTAAACTCATCGGTTATATCGCTACTATGCACAATTAACATAGCTACCCCAGGTTGCATGCTTTTAAGGGTCTCGATAAATTTCTGAGCTTTATATCTGCCCCACTCATGGGGTGCAACCTCACCTTCCGGTTTCCAGTCACCGCTAATGGTGTGGAGGTCGTCTAATACCGGCAAACCTGCTTTCCATATCATTTCACCTACTGGTTTGGTTTGTTTGAGCATGGTAGGAACTGGCAATTCCATGCCATCTTTCCATTGTCCTTTTGCTTTCAGACTTTTGATTAAAGGGGCATTCTGGCACTCAATCAATAATTTATTATTTCCTCCGGGAAACATGACAGGAATGCCATATTCAACACCCACTTTGATATAGCGTTCCAGAAAAGCCTGACTGGCAAAGAGTGTTCCCATGTGCGAATCAAGGTGCGTAGGTTTCAGACCAATCTTTAACGCTCTTTCAACCTGTGCTCTTATTTCTTTTTCTACTTCATCGGCAGAGGCATTTTTTACTACCTGTTCTACTGTGTGCCACATACAGGCTTCTGCATCAACTAAACCGGGAGCGTGTTGAAATCCTGCTACAGGTGCCCAGCGATAATCTTTCCATTCTGAGGTAAGTGTCAGATGAAGCCCCGCATCCAGATTCGGATTCTTTTTCTGAATGTAGTTTTTAATGAAGCTGGGCGCCCAGCCACAGGGCATCATAATGCTGCATGAGGTAGCTATGCCTTGTTCAATAGATTTAATAGCTCCCTGATTGGAAGAATAAGACATACCGCAATCATCCACGTGGAAAATGACCACTTTTTTGCCTTTAGGGAATCCCAGTTTCTCGGCATAGGTTTCCTGGGCATGAGTGCATATAACTGATGCCAGTAAAAAACAGAATACTAATTGAATTTTTAGCTTATTCATGAATATAAAAATTATTTATTGAATCATATGTAAATATCGGCCCATCCAGTAAGGCAATAGCCAGAAAACGGGCTCTCTTTCTACTTGTGGGTCGCCACCTTTGGCATCCCAGGGGTTTTTATCCCAACGAACGGTTTTTCTGATACTGGCCGGGGGGAGTTTCGAAACCTGTAATTCATCTAATACAATGCTACGTACCAATTGTATGTCTTCCCTTTTTGTATGGTCTATATGCCAGTCTACCAAATCGAGTGGAGTGTCTTTCAGGAAATCTATTGAGTTACCAATCTCTGCCTGTTTGTTGCGGGAATAACAATAAATAAAGTTAATTAATGGATTATGGTCGGCTTTGCGTTTTTCAAACCATTCGTCTATATGTTTCTCAAAGAAAGCCAGACGCTTGGGGTCTGTTTCACATTTTAAGAGAATGGGGTAGAGATAGGCTTGCAGAATGGTATCAAAGTAAATAAACCAAGCCCGATTCTGATTAGGCACTTCGGCCATGTTATCCAGATAATGCTCTTCGTTGATTAATCTTAGATAATGTTTCTGATATTTTTCATCTTTGGTGATATAATGGGCGAATTTCAGAAATGCCAGCATTTCCATTGAGTTCTGTGCTTTATCAGGCGCCCATTCAGCATCCCGGTTCAATTGGTCTGGCGACCATACCGACCAGCGCGTAGGCTTACCATCAATGTCAATAAAGTTGAAATTATGCTTTATCAGATAATCGACAATACGTGATACATGCTTTCTGATAATCGCTTTTTCTGCTTCATCGGCAACTAATTCATAATAGAAGAAATAGCCAAACATATGTCCGCACATTTCGTCGCTGCTGGTATCGCCTTTCCAAAGCCATTGACCGTCTTTCGATTTTCGCCAACGCACTTCAACAGGTTTAAAGCGAGGTTCTTTGACTGATTCATCGGCTAATTGGTGAGGGGAAAAAGTACGATTGCCATCATGTACAAAACTCCAGGAGGATGGCACAATTGTACGTGCGAAGAAACCTTCGGTGTCGGTTACTTCCTGCAAAAACTTTAAGAAACCAAATGCTTTTCTGGCATTTTCTTTAGCTTCAGGGCTCTTAGTGGTGGCATATCTGAAAGATTCCATTGCCAGATAATTGCCAGTATATTCACCATCATTATCATCATCTTCCGGTTGCCATGATGTTGTATCACCGGGTATCCTTAAATGTGCTTGTCCTGCAATCCATGGAGCACGGATATGACGTTTCATGGTTACATCCATGAAAAAATCATTTTTCTGCGCCAATGTCATTTGTTTTCTCTTAATGGCACTTACTCCTTTAGGGGTAGCTACCCAAGCATTGCCGTTAGCATCAAAAGCTATATCGTTTACGTGGTCTTCTAGCAACCAACGGCGACTGAAAAGCATTGAGTAAGTACTATCAACCTTTTGGCTATGTGGTTTGTAGCGTACCAGTCCTTGTTCTGTACCTATCCATAAGGTACCATCAGGTGCATTATCTACACAGGTGACAAAAACCGTTGGCAAGCCTTGTTGTGGTGTAATCTCTCTTAATTTCGTTTCGTTTTGAATGATACTTACGCCGCCTAAACCACCTGCCCAAAGATTCTGATTACTATCTAATGCAACACCCTTTATATAGCCGCTAATGACCTTGTCTTTATTGCGATA
>CBIHRH010000035.1:0-15377 GCA_966212365.1 uncultured Emticicia sp.
ACCAGTGATATAAACATTTCCGCTGGTATCGGTGGCCATTGCTGCTACGCTCTCACCATCGGTTCCACCGGCTGATACAACTGTTACTGCGTTTGGATAATTGTCAGGGTTCTGATAAGTACAAACCCACTTGCCATCAATATAAACACGCAGGCATTTATTGGTGGTATCAAAAGCTATATCACCTTGTTGCGGTGAGGGTAGGGCCAGAATAGCACTATAACTGATACGAGGATAATTGCCACTCAAAACAGGGGTAATACCATTAGGTGTTATGGTTACATTTTGTGCTTGTGCTCTTGTAAACAGTATTACCAGAAGGAAAAAGTAAATATGTGTTTTCATAGGATAAAACCTTTTGCTTCAGAAATCGCGGAAGTTATCACAATATTCATGGTATCCCAAAAACTATTTATTAAATGGCAAAGCACTCTATAATAACTTAATGAAATACCTTATCTTGATGATTATAAGGTTATTATCTATAAAATAAAAAAAACTCGTTGAAGATTTTACCATAAAATCTTCAACGAGCTCTAAGAATATTTTAGTTTTTAGAAAGCCTTATTTTAGTGGTTATCTGAAATAAATGCTTGCAAAGACTGGATAATCAAAACTACCAAGTTGCAGGTGCAATTCTTACAGCAAATACGAAATAATAAAATTACCAATAACCTCTAGCGCCCATAGTAATGAAAATTAGCAAAACGAATAAAATTGCTCCAGTCATAAGCTGTCATATTATGAATCCCTTCTCTATTATGATAGCCCAGAATTGAATGAATAATAGGAGTATTTATAGGTGGAGGGGTAGGCGTTAGGTTGGATTTTTTTCCATACAACGCAAAGACCTTTTGCGATTCTATCAATGAAAGGTAAGAACCTTTAGGGTCAGCCCATAAATCTTCTGTGGCAGATGTCGTATATACTGGTCTTGGTGCCATTAACGAAATCAACATGTGCTGGTCTACCGGCAAAGCATTTGTATGATCATTGAATTGCTTATAATTATTATTGAACCAGTGAGGGAAAGTAGTATTGATTTTCTTAATTGTCTCGCCAAACTGTCTTCTTGCTAAAGCAGCGCCTGTATTGCCCGAGCAATTGGAAAATATCATGGCAAAACGTTGATCCTGTGCTCCTGCCCATAAAGCTGCCTTACCACCACGAGAATGACCAACAACACTTACCTTGTGGAAGTCTATCGCTGCATCAGTTTTAAAATAATCCATTACCCGACTGGCAGCCCAGGCCCAGGCGCCAATGGCTTTCATTCCATCATCGGCAGTTAATTGATCCGGATATAGCTGTAAAACACCATTCTGATAAGTATCCTTATTGTCAGGGGCAGCATCGCTTACATGAAAAGCTGCAATGGCATAGCCACTGTCTATAGCCATTTCTGCAGGCCAGAATTCACTCTTTACCTTTCTGGTTGGGTCAGTATTTTCTTTTCCCCGATTATTGATTAACAAAAAGACGGGTGAACTTTTCTTACTGGCATTCGGTGTAAATAATATCAAATGAATCGCTACTGATTTATTGGCTTTCTCTACAGTTATGGTTACCTCTTTCAGGTGTGCCTTCCCATCCATGGCGTTGACAACATCATTTGCTATTTTAAAAGTTATCTTGTCATAACTCTTTGGCATCTGACCATAAATATTGTTTTCAAACAAGGTTAATATTTCTGGTCTTCTCTTTTTCTCCCACTCAGATGCTTTGCCTACTGTTTTTCCATCAAGCGTTTTTAAAACCTCCGGCAGTGCATAAGAGGGTACTTTAGCTTCATCGTAATTTTGTGCGTAGCCTTTTACTAAAATAAAAAGCAAACTCAAACAAATATTTAGTCCTTTAGTCATGTATGGTTTCTTGAAATATGTTTATGAAATTCTATTTAAAACCCTATGCATTAACAAAATTTACTTTCCCAAATCAAGTACTCGAGTTTTTACCCCTTATTATCTTTGCTAGTTGTTATTCTGCTTGAAACTATACAAATAAGGCGCTTTATGCGCTTTACCTGAATACTGTTTATCATGGCGGTCAAGAAAATTTAAACTCAGTATTTTGCGTTGAAAAGTCGTACGTCGGAGTTTTTCGCCTAAAATAGCTTCATAAACCTTTTGCAATTCATTCATTGTAAAGAGTGCTGGTAAGAGATTGACACTTACTAATTTCCGTTCAAGGTTATCACGCAACGTTTGCAGGGCTTTTTCTACTATCAGATTATGATCTTGCATCAATGGAGGCAGTTTATCAAGCGAGTACCAATCGCACGAATCTGATAACGCATCAGGAGTCGGCACTACTTTCTCATAATTTATCAGGGCATAATAAGCGACCGATATGAATCTATCAAGCATCCAGTGATTTTCAGGAACATCATGCCCGTTTGCTTCAAGAATCGTCTTCATTGCTCCGGGCTGGTAACGAGAAACATCACCAAAGGTATAAAACTGCTCGAGGTAAATATTGTCTAATCCTGTTCTTTCCTTCAATCCTCTTCTTACGGCCGTGTTCAAATCTTCGTCTATCTTCACAAAACCACCGGGCAGGGCAAACAAACCTGTATTGTGGTATTTCATAATCAATATTTTGAGCTGGTTACCCGAAAAACCAAAAATGACTGAATCGTAAGCAATATGAGGTAAATATCTTTTCTCTTCCACAATTACTAGAGGCTTTAAATATTATGCAAATATAAATTTTTCAAAAATAAGTATGATTATTTCTAAAAACCAATTATTATTGTCACAAATTGAGACAATAACTAAATTTTATTAAAGAAAATGAAAAAAATATGCTATTTGATTAGCCTGTTTTTTGCGTGTAACCTAATGGCACAGGCACAGAACAATAATGCATTTGCCGTACAAACCACTATCGAAAACGGTATAATTGAAGGAAATTACGACACTAAAACGGGTATTCAGACCTATTTAGGGGTTCCATTCGCCAAACCACCAGTTGGAAATTTAAGATGGAAAGCTCCACAACCGGTTGAAAACTGGAAAGGTGTAAAAGAAACCAAAAAATTTTCTGCCAGACCCATGCAGACAGTCGTATTCGGCGATATGAACTCCCGCTCGAATGGTGTAAGTGAAGATTGCCTTTATTTAAATGTATGGACACCTGCTAAACGCAGCACAAAAGATTTACCAGTATTGGTATACTTCTTTGGTGGTGGGTTTGTAGCCGGAGATGCTTCTGAACCGCGCTATGATGGTGAAGCAATGGCTAAAAAAGGAATTGTAGCCGTAACAGTAAACTACCGCCTGAATATCTTTGGTTTCTTTGCTCATCCTGAACTAAGTGCAGAGGCACCATATAAAGCATCTGGCAACTACGGTTTATTAGATCAGGCTGCCGCTTTGAAATGGGTACAGAAAAATATTGCTGCTTTTGGCGGAGACCCTAAAAAAGTAACTATCGCAGGTGAATCAGCAGGTTCTATTTCAGTAAGTGCACAAATGGCTTCTCCATTATCAAGAAATTTAATAGCAGGTGCAATTGGTGAAAGTGGTGCTGGGATCAATCCTACATTAGCACCAGTTCCCTTAGCAGAAGCAGAGAAAGTTGGTGCTGATTTTGCTAAAAATGCTGGTTATCCATCATTGGCAAAATTAAGAGCTTTGAGTTCTCGTGAAGTATATGAGATTTATAACGAATCAAAAAGATTCGGTTTCCCTACTGTTATTGATGGATACTTCTATCCTAAAACTATTCCTCAAATCTTCAATGCTAAAGAGCAAGCGCAAGTACCTTTGCTATTAGGCTGGAACTCGGCTGAAATTCCTGGCGGGGCTTTTATGTTCGGACAGCCTTATAAAGATGAGGCTTACATCGACCGAGTGAAAAAAGAATATCCGAATGATTCGGAAGAGGTATTGAAACTGTATCCACATGGCTCAGAAAGAGAAATTGAATTGTCGGCTACCGCATTGGCATCTGACCGTTTCATTGCTTACAGTACCTGGAAATGGTTTGATCTACACCGCAACAATAGCTCACAGCCTGTATATAGATATTTATACAGCAAAGTTCGTCCGCCTTTGGTTGACCAGACATTGGCATCAGGTTTAGCGGGTGGCACTGTTAAAAAAGACGGTAATACGCCCAAAGCCCCTGAGCCTGTTGGTGCACCACATGCCTGTGAAATTGAGTATTGCATGGGTAATCTGCACTTAATTAAAGAATATGCCTGGACACCAGACGACTACAAGACTTCGGAAACTATGATGAACTATTTCGCTAATTTTATCAAAACCGGAAATCCTAATGGGGCTAAATTACCTGATTGGCCAGCCGCCAAAGCAGGTGATTCAACCCCTCCGGTTATGATATTAAACGCAGAATCGAAAGCCGAAAATGCCAAAGACGATACCCGCTATCTGTTTTTGGATAAGGCTTATGGAAATAATAAATAATTAGTCTTGAACTTTGATTTAACTGATTATTATGATTGAACCGATTTTGAAATTAATTGACGTTTTATAATCTATTTTCAAAGTCATTATCATGCAAATCAGGTTAATCAGCTAAATCAAAGTTCAGACAAAAATCACTCAATATACATCCCAATCTATCCTTAATCAATGAAAAAAATTATCGTATCGCTTATAGCATTCTGCTTTGCTGCTGGTGCTTCAGCACAATTACAAACCGGAGAAGAAGTAGCCGTAACCAGCACAGATGCCGGTAAAGTACGCGGCTATGTGCATAATAGCATTTATACTTATAAAGGTATCCCTTATGCAGAGGCCAAACGCTTCGAGTCTCCTCAAAAACCTAAACCTTGGTCGGGTGTACGTAGCTCCATGACTTACGGTCCTGTTGCTCCTTTAATGACGCCAACTACTACCGTTCAGGATGAATCAGAATTTGTATTTCACCATGATTGGGGCTATACCAGCGAGGACTGTATGCGCCTGAATGTCTGGACACCTGGTATCAATGATGGTAAGAAACGCCCTGTATTGTTCTGGATTCATGGTGGTGGTTTTACAGCAGGTTCATCACAGGAATTACCATCTTACGATGGCGAAAATCTGGCAAAAAAAGGCGATGTGGTAGTAGTCTCAATCAATCACCGTTTGAATGTTCTGGGCTATTTAGATTTATCTGCCTATGGCGATAAATACAAACAATCGGCTAATCTGAGTATAGTTGATATGGTTGCAGCTTTAGAATGGGTGAAAACAAATATTGCCAATTTTGGTGGCGATGCTAACAATGTAACAATCTTCGGTCAATCTGGTGGTGGTGCTAAAGTGAACACTTTAATGGCAACCCCATCTGCTAAAGGATTATTCCACAAGGCCGTTAACCAAAGCGGTGCATTCCGTACTACCCTTCTGGAAAAATCAGATACACAATTAGTTGGTGCAGAGGTATTAAAAGCCTTGAACTTAGAGCCCGGCCAGATTGATAATATCCAGAAAGTTCCTTACGCTGATTTAGTTGCTGCAGGTAACAAAGCCTTAAAAATTGTAGGTGATAAATTGAAAGCCGAAGGTAAAAGCTTAGGTGCATTTGGAGGATTAAGCTGGGGCCCAAGCCGTGATGGTGAATTCTTGCCTTATCAGTTTAATGATCCTAAAGCGGTAGAATTATCTAAAAATGTTCCCTTACTGATTGGTACTGTGAAAAACGAATTCATGGCCTCATTATTCAGTGGCATGTCTAATGCCAGTACAGAGAAGGTGAATGACTTTTTGAAAAACAGATATAAAGATAAAACAGATGCCTATGTAGCAGCGGCAAAGAAAGCATTCCCGAATGACACCAAACCAACTGACTTGATGGATATTGATTTAATGTTCCGCCCAGGTGCGGTTACACAGGCAAAGGCCAAGTCAACATCTGGCGGAGCTCCAGTGTATATGTATTTATTCTCATGGCAATCACCGGTGTTAGGTGGTAAATACAAAGCCCTGCACTGTATGGAAATTCCTTTTGTATTCAATAATATAGCTCGTTGCGAAGAAATGACAGGGGGGGGCAAAGAGGCATATGCTTTAGCCGATAAAATGAGCCAATCATGGATAAATTTTGCTAAAACCGGTAACCCTAACGCCAATGGACTACCAAAATGGGAACCATACACAGCAGAAAAAGGTGCAACGATGTTTTTTGATAATACCAGTACAATCCGTTACCACCATGATAAAGAATTATTAGAGGTAGTAGCGCAGCAGTAATAAATTGCGAATTAGTGAATAGTGAATTAGCGAATAAATAGCTTCAAACATCAAATTCGCTTAGGATAAAATTGTGAAACATTGTGTATTTGTGTACATCGTGGCAAAAAATATTCATTATTCGCTAATTCGCCATTCACTAATTCGTAATTGAATATGTTTCATACGCTTGGTTGATTAAATATATTTGATGGTGATTCTGTCTTTTATATTTTGGTTTATTATATTCAGCAGTATATTAGCTGATTCATTCTTAAATAACTCTCTGCTAGTTCATAGTCAGAGAGTTATTTGTTAAAATTAAAACTCTGTATCCTTACCCATGAAGAAAACGCTATCCCTATTATTGCTATTCCTTTGTGCAATTGCCAGTGAGGCTAAGATTATCAGAATTGTGATTGATAAGACAGAGCTCTATGCTAATGGCAGACAATTTGGTAATGTCGGACAATATCAACGACTAACCGGCAGGGCCTTTGGAGAGGTAAGCCCAACAGATATTCACAATACAATCATACAAGATATTGCTTTGGCACCTCGTAACGAGAGAGGGATGGTAGAGTATGAAATGGAGTTCGTTCTGTTGAAACCTCTCGACCTGAATAAAAGTAATCATCTGCTTTATTATAGTGTGCCCAATCGTGGTAATATTGGTGGTGCGGATACTACCTTATTGAAACGAGGATATATTTATCTATGGGGTGGTTGGCAAGGAGATATTATTGGTGATAATAAGCTTAAAATTAAAGTACCCGTAGCCACCGAAAACGGAAAAGAGATTATAGGAAAACTTCATGCCGAACTGGTAGTCAATGAGAATACTCCTACACAAAACCTGAGCGGTGGTGCTTTTAGCGCACAGTTTCACAAAGCTTATGAAACCATCTCTTTAGATAATTCTACAGCCACACTGACTAAACGCATTCATGCTTCTGATGAACCTATTAGAATCCCCAATTCAGATTGGGCTTTTGCTGATTGTACTAAAGCGACATTTCCGGGCAAACCAAGTGCTACCCAGATTTCAGTAAAAGGAGGCTTCGACCCTGATTATATTTATGAATTAGATTATACCGCTAAAAACCCACTTGTTTTAGGTTTAGGTTTTGCAGCTACCAGAGATATTATTTCATTTTTCAGATATGGCCAAAATGCTGATAATCCAATAGTTAATCAAACCAAAGCAGCCATAGGGGTAGGGGTGTCTCAATGCGGTAATTTCCTGCGTACTTTTCTTCATTTAGGATTCAATGCCGATGAAGATAATAAACCTGTTTTTGAGGGGTTAAATGTACATATAGGCGCAAGAAAAATTACTTTAAATGTACGTTTTGGCCGCCCGGGAGGAGGAGGTATGCAACACGAAGAGGTAGTTTTTCCGGGTAATGAACCACCATTTACATGGTCGAGCACTTTAGAGCCTCTTTCAGGAATTGAGGGTGGGGTTTTAGACGCTTGCCAGAAACAAGGTTTTATGCCCAAAATTGTGCATACTTTAAGCTCTACCGAATACTGGCAGTCTAGGATGTCTTTACGTACAACTGATGTTTATGGTACAAAAGATTTAGAAATACCAGATAATGTAAGAGTATATCTTTTTTCAAGTACTCAACATACACCAGCTTTTAGTTCGAATATTAATAAAATGACAGGTTTCTCATCAAACTCAAATTCTTATTTAGACTCGTGGCGAGCTTTACAGATTGCGCTGGAGCGGTGGGTATTAGAAGGTAAGAAGCCGCCTAAAAGCATTTATCCGACTATTAAAGAAAAAACTTTAGTTAAAGCAAACAAAATAGGTTGGCAGACGATGTTCAATGTGCCTTTCAGAGGATTGGTCAATGGCTTGGAAGTGAGAGACTTCGGGCCACAATTTGATGAGAAAATGATGTCAGGTATCATCAGCGAAAATCCAATAATAAAAAAAGATAAGGAGTATACGGTCTTAGTCCCAAAGGTAGATGCAGATAATAACGAATTAGGAGGGATAGCAACACTAACTCTTCGGGTGCCCTTAGGTACTTATACAGGTTGGAGCCTAAGAAAGGCAGGATACGGAGAGGGAGATTTGGCGGTTCTGGAAGGGATGTATATTCCTTTTGCCAAAACCAAAGCCGAGAGATTGGTAAATAGCGATACACGTTTATCATTGGAAGAACGCTATCAAACACGTGAAAATTATATAAAAAAGGTGAAGAAAGCCGCTAAAAAATTAGTAAAACAACGTCTGATGTTGCCTGAGGATGCAGACAGGGAAATTAAGAAGGCGGAGAATTTGAAATTGTTTTGATTAGGTGCTTTAATTTCCCAGGACAGTGGCTTAGGTTTTGCTCAGCCACCGGAAAGACCAATGATTTATCGGTGTGAGCGAAGCCGAAGCCACTATCCGGTTAGCTGTTAAACCAGATTTTAAATAAGTATTTACTCTAAAATCTTTTCTCTTTAGTCTATCGAATATTCTATTAACCTAATTTTATACCTACCCAATATGCTTGCCTTATTAGGATTCGCAACCATTGTTGTATTCTTGTTTTTAATTATTACCAAGCGGTTATCTGTTATCACAGCCTTGGTAATTATCCCAATCATTTTTGGTCTGCTGGCAGGCTTTAATCCTAAAGAATTGGGCGAAATGATGTTGGTAGGTATTAAACAGGTAGCGCCAACGGGCATACTACTTATGTTTGCGGTTTTGTACTTCGCTATGATGCTCGATGCTGGTCTATTCGACCCGGTTATTGCATTCATTATTCGTTCAGTCAAAGGCGATCCGATGAAAGTAATCATAGGCACAGCCATCCTGACTATGATTGTACACTTAGATGGTGATGGTACAGCCACTTTTATGATTGTCCTATCGGCATTTTTGCCTATTTATAAAGAGCTTAAAATCAATCGACTGATTCTTTCGGGTATTGTTGCTCTGAGTGTAGGTCCTCTGCATTTAGTCCCTTGGTCAGGTACTTCGGCAAGAGCCATTTCAACACTTAAATCAGATGCCGTTCATATTTTTAATCCTAATATTCCGGCTATAATAGGAGGCATAGCATGGGTATTATTTGTAGCTTATATCTTTGGCAAAAGAGAACGTAAGCGACTGGGCATCCTTGATTTTCAATACAATCATCACGATAATCTGAGTGAAGCGCAAAGAGAATTAAGAAGACCAAAACTGATATGGATTAATGCCATTATGACGATTGCTTTAATCATCACCTTGATGAAAGGCTGGATTCCTGCCTCTGTCTTATTTGTGATAGCCAGCATGATTGCCTTATTGATTAATTACTTCAAATTATCAGACCAGCAAAAGGTATTGAAGAGTCATGGAACCAATATCTTTATGGTATCAAGTATGATATTTGCCGCAGGTATTTTTTCAGGAATTCTGACGGGTTCAAAAATGATAGAGTCGATGGCAACAACCTTGGTTTCATTGATTCCACAAAATCATGCAGGCTGGTTACCCACACTTACTGCCCTCACCAGTATGCCTGCCAGTATGCTTTTTACGCCTGATGCCTATTATTTTGGAGTAGTGCCTATCTTAAGCCAGACAGCAACACAATTTGGTATTGACCCATTAGAGATTGGTCGGGCGGCATTATTGGGGCAAATGACCGTTGGTTTTCCTTTAAGTCCTTTAACAGCATCCACCTTTTTGTTGATCGGTCTATCTGAAGTAGAATTAGGCGAGCATCAGAAATTTGTCTTTAAATGGGCATGGGGGACGACTATCGTTATGACTATTGTGGCTTTGTTGACAGGTTCATTGCATATCTAAATTAGTAGTTATGAAGCAAAAAATAAGAATAGGTTGCGGAGCAGGTTTTTCAGGCGATAGGCTAGAACCTGCCATTGTTTTGGCCGAAAAAGGTGAACTGGATTACCTGGTGTTAGAATGTCTCGCAGAGCGCACCATTGCCTTGGCTCAGAAACGTAAATTACAAGACCCAACCAAAGGTTACGATCCATTGCTCGAACGGAGAATCGAAAGTCTTTTGCCCCTTCTGGTTCAGAATAATATCCGGTTGATTACTAATATGGGAGCAGCCAATCCGATAGCCGGAGCAAAGAAAATTATAGAAATTGCTCAAAAGTTAGGCTTAACGGTAAGTGTAGCAGCTGTTTATGGGGATGATGTTTTTGAAAATGTCTCTCCAGATACATTGGCTATTGAAACCAATGAGCCTTTAAATAAAAGTGGAGAATTAATCTCTGCCAATGCTTATTTAGGTGTGGAAGGTATTTTGTCAGCATTGCAGGCTGATACTCAGATAATTATTACTGGAAGAGTTGCTGACCCATCATTATTTTTAGCGCCAATGATTCATGAGTTTGGTTGGACGACCAACGATTATGATTTAATGGGCAAAGGGACAGTCATTGGTCATTTATTGGAATGTGCCGGACATATTACAGGCGGCTATTTTGCTGACCCAGTCAAAAAGCCGGTTGAGGATATGGATAAATTAGGGCACCCATTTGCAGATGTGTTTGAAGATGGTTCAGCTATTATCACTAAAGTAGAAGGCTCAGGAGGAGTGGTGAACCTGCAAACCGCTAAAGAGCAATTACTTTATGAAGTAATTAACCCTCATGAGTATTATACACCAGATGTAACTGCCGATTTTACAACTGTTTATCTGAAAGAAATAGGAGAGAATCAGGTACTGGTGACAGGTGGAACTGGAAAAGCCAAACCACCAACCTATAAAGTAAGTGTAGGCTATAAAGCTTTTTATCTCGGAGAAGGAGAAATAGCCTATGCAGGCGCATCAGCCCTGGAACGTGCGCAATTAGCAGGTGAAATAATAGAAAAACGCCTGAAACCTCAATTCTCAGATTTGAGAATTGATTATATAGGAAGCAGTGCCATTCACCGGACTAATTTCGATAATACTTCAATACCATATGAAGTTCGCTTACGAGTGGCAGCAAAAGCCAATAATCCATTTGATGCCGCTTTAATAGGCGAAGAAGTGGAAGCATTATATACCAATGGCCCGGCCGGAGGGGGAGGTGTAAGAAAATATGTCAATGAAGTAGTAGGTATAGTCTCAACATTAATTGACCGACAAAACATTCACCCTAGAATGGATTTATTTGAATCATAAAAAATAATTACTGCGGCGGCGGCCGCTCATTCACTAAATCACTCATTCACTCAATAGACCCATGAAACTCTACGAAATAGCCCATAGCCGGGCAGGAGATAAAGGCAACACACTCACATTGTCGCTCATTCCTTATAAGGAAGAAGATTATCCTATGCTCTGTTCCTCAATAACTGTGGATAGTGTTAAAAAGCACTTATCAATTATTGTTTCAGGCGAAATAATCAGATATGAATTACCAAATATTCATTCTTTGCTATTTGTCTGCCATAATGCACTCTTAGGTGGAGTTACCACATCATTAGCTATTGATACACATGGGAAGACTTTGAGTTATGCTTTGTTAGAAATGGAGATATAGATGAAATCAAATGTTTATATGAATTAATTATCAGTTTTTGCCAAAATTAACCCCATAATTTTGCCAATTCCTTCACTAATTTCTTGATCAAGCATAGGTGAATGTTGTTCTAAAACAACACCGCCATGATGAAGAATCTTAATCATGTTATTTTCTAGTATAATTATATAATCATGAGGTTCCATAAAACATAGATAATATTCATTCTCGTACCATTCTACAAATTCATGAAAAGTATCTAAGTCAAATTCAAAACATTTTTTTGCTTTTATTCCTTCATCTGTTAAAAGCATTACCCTTTGATTAGACAAGTCTTTAAATACTAAATCATAGAAATTATTTTCATCCCAGTATTCTCCGTTGGGTAATTTTCCATACTCAAACCATATCCAGTCTTTAATCCAGGTTTTTGTAAAGTTTTTCGAGCCAATTTTTCCAAATATCCAATCAGGTCCAAGTAATTTGAACCACTGCTCTGGTTTAACATTTAGCAGTATGCTCATCTTTTCATAATACCTATCTATCGGTAACACAGCAAACATATGCTTAAAAATTTTGTTGTTTAATCATTGAATGAGAAGCAATCTCTCACTCATCCCAAAGATTCTCCAAAGTATAATCACTCCCCTCTACACACCAGAAGTCTCCTTTGATATATCGATAATGTTGGTCCAAGGCATTCATTCGCTCCATTTGTCCGGCATCAAGCACAATATCTGCTGCTTCCAGATTTTCTTTCAAACGAGTTGGGTTAACTGATTTCGGAACAACAGAAGTCCCTCTGTTTGCAGCCCATGCTAACATCACTTGTGCAGGAGAACAGCCCTTTTCTTGCGCAATGGCTAGTATGGTTTCGTTTTCAAATAATTTAGGTTCGTTCGGTGAAACCCTGCTCGCCGGACGATCGGCAGAACCCAACGGACAAAAACCAGTAATGGCTATATTATTTTGCTTCGTAAAATCTACTAGAGGCTTTTGTTGGTGAAAAGGCTGTAATTCTACCTGTAAGGCTTCGGGCAAAACGCCTGTTTCATCTCTTAGCTGACTTATTTTCTTAATACTGAAATTTGAAACACCTATATGTCTGGCTAAGCCTTTTTCTCTTAAATCAATCATCGCCTGCCAGGTTTCACTCAAAGGCAATTCATTCAGGCTTATTAAATCTTCAGCCTTTTGGGGGTAATTTACGTCATAAGCCAACACCACGGGCCAGTGAACCAGATATAAATCAAGATAATCTAATTGCAGATTTTTCAAAGAGGCTTCCACAGCCGGTAGCACATCTTCTTTCCGATGACGGTTATTCCATAGTTTAGAAGTTATCCATAAATCTTCACGTTTTACCTCATTGTTTTTAATCGCATCGGCAATGGCTGCGCCTATTTCTTCTTCATTTCCGTAAATAAAGGCACAGTCAAAATGACGGTAGCCAATTTCCAGGGCTATTCTGATGGTCTGATAGATTTCCCCTTTGGCCGATTTCCAGGTTCCTAAGCCCAAAGCAGGCATTAAATCGCCATTACTGAATGAAAGATATTTCATGAGGTGTGATTAGATAATAGATTTTCTGCGAAAATAAATAAAAAAGTTTGTACCAATGAATTTAGAATCTCTATTTTTGAAATCAAAATCAAACCTGATTCAGATGCTATATGAAGAAATAGCACCTCCACCAAGCCTTGCAAATTATGTAAAGTATTTTTGGGTCGGAGAAGCCCTGGCTTCGCAACAGCAATTGTTTATCCATCATGCCACTGCGGCGAGTTCAGCAAAATTGGTTTTTCATTATGGGGGAGGTTTTCAGGAAAAATGCGCCTCAGGTGCAATCAGAAAATCATTCTCATCTGGTATTCAAGGTCAGTCTAAAATACATACGCAATTTTTCGCAGCACAAAACATTGGCATTTTGGGTGTAGAATTTTATCCTTATGCGATTCCACTTTTGTTTTCTCTACCAGCCACAGAATTAACCAATCAGTATGTTGATTTGAAAACGTTTTTTGGGAGTAAAGGTGAAGTTTTGGAAGAAAGCATATTTCGGGCTCAAAATACGGGTCAAAGAGTAAGCATCCTCACCCAATTTCTGGAATCTCTGATAAAACCTACCAGAAAAACCTTTATAATTGATGCGGTTCAGCAATTGAATAAATCGAAAGGCAATATCAATCTCGAATTATTTGCCAGACAGTTACCTTTTTCGCAAAGACAATTTGAGCGTTTGTTTAAAGATTTAGTAGGCCTTAGCCCAAAATCATACCTCCGGATTTTGAAATTTGAAACAGCTTTATCTCGGGTTTATTCGGTCGATTCTTTTACGGACCTTGCTCTAGATACCGGTTACTTTGATCAGGCGCATTTCAATCACGACTTCAAAGAATTTACAGGACTGCATCCCAAAGATTACCTTAAAGCAACGATTAATCAGGCTGGACAGTACGCCTGAAATGTCGAAAATCTACAATTTTTGCTGGTAGAAACTATTGAATTTTGCGGTTCACTTAAAAACCGCTTTTATGAATACTATCACACCGATTTTTCCTTGCAAGTCTTTAAGCGAACTATTAGAATTTTATCAGACCTTAGGGTTTGAGGTAACTTATCATCAGAAAAATCCGAATCCGTATGCAATAGTTGAAAAGCGATGGATGCGCCTGGATTTTTATGGCATTAAACACCATGCCCCGCTTCAGTGTTATCATACCTGCTATATCTTAACAGACGAAGCCGATGAACTGTATGAAGAATTTACTGATGCCCTGCGTAAGAAATTCGGCAAGTTACCCACACGTGGACTTCCAAGAATTAGTGTCATCAGAGACAAGTCTTACGGTGTGCGAGAGTTTATGTTTTCAGATGTTGCCGGTAATTGTATCAGAATCGGTAAAAAAATTGGTAAAGCAGAAGAATACCCCAAAGAAATAGAAGAGGCTAATAAACGTCTAGCCTTAGTTCTTGATTATGCGTATAAACTGGAAGATGAGCCGGAAGAATACGAAAAGGCAAGCGTATTTCTGGATAAAGCCATTGAACGTGATAAAGATAATCCTTGCCCGAATTTGTACAGAGCGATGCTTATCAGAGCAGATTTAGCTATTGAAAAAGAAGACTTAATAACGGCAAAAAGCTTATTACGTGAGGTGCAGAATAGCACTTTCTTGAATGATAACCCTACTCAGTTTAAAACTGAATTACAAAGAGCCGAAGATTTATTAAAGAAGATAGGGGTGTTTCAAAAGTAAAATAGACCAAATATTACTTGCCAACGCTCTACCCGCGCGGCGTCCGCCCACACCCTACGCGGGCCGCCCTAAATCCCTCTCCCCAACAGTAGGTAGCGGACGCCGCGCAGAAGGGTTGGGATGGGGTTTTCGCCAAATAATATTTTGTGCAAAAAACTTTTGAGACAGACTAATCATCTTTATTTGGGTAAAGCATTAAGTAAGGGTATAAGGCTTTTCGGTTCTTCCAAAACTAAAGTACAATTCAACCGTATCAATCCGCAAGAGTATGATAATAGTTCACTGGTGGTTACTTATGAGGTAAAGTATTAGGTTCAAATTTTAGTAGAGACGCAATGCGTTGCGTCTTCAGAGATCTGTAAAAACCATTAAATGTATTCATGTGGAAGATATAAAAAGAAAAAATAGTAATTTACTGAATTATAGACCCACGAAGCCGCCATGCATGGCGGCTCTA
>CBIHRH010000036.1:0-15304 GCA_966212365.1 uncultured Emticicia sp.
AAATATTACTTTCTCCGTTTTCTTTGTTCCTTTCTCCAAAAGTGTTCAAAATTAATAACTATTTACAATCAATAATGAGTTCCCGTATTTCAAAGCTAAAATAACAATTTTCTATTTTCTCTGAGCAAGCCGATTCGAATATACGTATTGTATTGTTCAGAAGAGATTGGATATAAATTCTAATGTACAATAAACTACCAACAAAATGGCATTAAAAACAGAAATTGACGCACAAATTAAGGCAGCAATGCTTGCTCGTGATCAGGTAAGGCTAACGGCTTTACGAGACATTAAAAAAGTAATTTTATTAGAAGAAACCAAAGAGGGAAGAACGGGAGATTTAACGCCTGACGATGAATTAAAATTGCTGACAAAAGCTGCCAAACAAAGAAGAGAATCAGCCGATATTTATCGTACACAAAATCGTCCTGATTTATTGGATAAGGAATTAGCAGAATTGGCTATCATCGAAGAGTTTTTACCAAAACAATTAACAGAAGATGAACTGAAAGCCAAATTACAGGAGATTATTGCTCGTGTTGGTGCATCAGGCCCGTCTGATATGGGTAAAGTAATGGGAGTAGCATCGAAAGAACTAGCAGGTCTGGCCGATGGTAGAGCTATTTCGGCTAATGTAAAATCACTTTTAGCCTAATATATCTTTTTATACTTTGTAGCAATGCCATGTTTATTGTAAGCATGGCATTGCTATTTTAAGTAAAATGATTTAGAACATATTTTTTGAACCAACGCTGGAGTGCGAATACTCTTCATTTTCTGCGTAGAATCATTCCTTTTTTCAGTTCTTTACCTGTATCTGGCTCTCTATCCAATTCTCTAAGAACTCTTCTTTCTCCATTGGGGCTTTCTTCAATAATTTTATTTTCTACAATTAACTTTATAGTTAAGCCAAGCGCTTTTGATTCCTTTATCGCTTCACGAGAAGCTTCTGAAGCACATTTAATTAGAATTTCTGTTTCATCTTCTGTCTTTCGTCTATTTAAAGATTTTCTTGCATGATTCATAATTTTAAAGTTTACTTTCGACAAAGCAAAAAGATTAAAGGAAAACAAAGCTATACTAATAGTTAACGACTGCAATTATTCAAATTCTGATACTCAAAAATAATATTTGTATGCCGCATAATAAAATATTTGTTAGGTTTATCCTTTAGTTAGCAAATTTTAATAAATTAAACATTTTAAACTAAACCCTAACTTAAATTAATGAAGACAAGTTTCAGACTTTATAGTAGATTGAATTCAAGTTATTTTGACTTAATAGCTGGGGATAAAGAAACTCAACAAACAAAAGGCTTAGGATTATTATTGTCAAAGTCTCAAACTGCATTAACCGCTTTTCTTGAGTTGACTCCTTTAAAAGAAAAAATAGGGAAAATTGATTTAGAAAGAATTAATAAAGTTATAGTCAATTGTGAATTAGTTTCTTCAACGGATGATAAGTATAGAGCTGATATTCTCATAAGATTTTATAGAAATGAAAAGCCTTACAAAGCATTACTCTTAGAGGCAAAAAGTATTAATAAGGGAATATCTGTTACTCAAACAAATAAACAAATTGAAAATTACATAACAAAAGAGGTCTTTCAAGAGATTAAAGAGTTTGGGAATGAAATTTATGGTATAACATTGACCAAATATTCAAGTTACATAAAGCATGAAAACTTAATATCGATAACTTGGTCAGATTTAATTAAAGCATTCCACAAAAATTTGCCAGTAAAAAAAGAAGATTGTTTACTTAAAGATTATTTTAATTTCTTAACTAATATAAATGGAATAATGAAATTCTACGAGAAAGAAGTATTTTCAATACCGACTCAAAAATGGTCTAGTGAGGCAATTAATAGATTTTATATTTATGAATGCCCCAATACTGACAAATTTATGATTAAGTATAAGCCACTTTATTTAGCCTTTCGTAATAGCGGTGGTGGCGAAATGGAAAAACTATATAAAGTTGATGAAATCATAATTCTAAATTTCGCACTGGACTTTGAAACTCTCTTAAAGGATGATAGATATAATCCTGGAATTATAGAAAGTATAAAGAATTATGTTATATATATGAAAGAAACCAAACAATGGATAGAACTTCCAACTGATGAGAAACAAGTTTTTATTCTTTCTAAGAATACTATCGAATTAAAACATAAACCAAAACCACAGAGAAATAACTCATTTAGAGCATACTATGATTTATCAGACTTGTTAAATAATAGTATTGTTTAACATGATTATCTTCTTCCCCAAAAAACAAAAACAGCCCCTTAACCAAGGAGCTGTTTGCCAAATTAATTACAATCTATTGTAACGTATTCTTTTGTCAAAATCTTATTTCACTACTTTCATCGTACCGAACATTAATCGCCAGTGACCTGGGAATGTACATACGAATGGATAACTACCAACTTCAGCCGGTGCCGTGAATTTCAATCGATAAGTTTCATTTGGATTCACCAAAGGCGTAGCAGCTAAAACCTGTGGAATAGCTGGTACATAGCCTTTCTCAGCAGCATCTTTCTGTGTAATCATCTTATCGGCCGCTTTGCCTATAATCTCCATACTTTTCTGCTTACCGATAACGATATTGTGTTGCATCGCATCAGGATTCTCAAATACCAGTACCACTGGTTTACCTGCTTTAACCGTAAACTCTTTCTTATCAAACTTCATCTCTTCTTTGACAGACTTGATATTGATTACTATGGCATCTTTATCTTCATCGGCATTGCTGCTTTTCAATCCCCATGCTACCAATAATTTGTTCAATCTATCCGCATTGGTTTCTGTCAACTTAGTGCTTAATGAGGCTAAGAATTTCTGATTATCTGCCGTTACTGTACCTTTTCTACGAGGATTCCAGCCATTTGAGATTCCTTTCAATAATGCCACATTTTCAGTAGCTGGTAGTTTATCCCAAACTTTCAACATAGCAGCCAAAGTATCGGCAGGCATTACTGAGGCATAGCTTCTGGCAGCTCTTTCCAAAGCAAATGTTGATAGTTTTTGTGCCTGTTGGAAAGTAATCTTCTTGCCGTAATAATTGTTTTTTTCGTTGTTCTCTTCTATTTTATTCTCGTAATCAACCATTATATTGAAAGTATATTCTCCGGCAATATCAGCTGAGAAATAGAAGTCACCAGACCATGGGCCATTGGTGTTTTTTGAGATGGTAACAGTTTCACCCGGTGCTATACCGCTATTATGTACCAGACTCCAGATAGTGTATTTTTGTCCTTGTCCGGTAATATCAATTTTCAGAGAAACAACGTTGCCTTTCTTAACTGAGTCTTTGCCATTGTTTTTCACCTCTACAAAGTAGCGCATACCCTCACGTACATAAGGAGAGCTTGGTTCTGCACGTAAATTAGTTACTATCAAATCAACCCCATTAGCCGGAGCAGGAAGTGCCTTTGGCGCATCTTTATTCGTAGATGCTGTCGCACTACCATGATTCATCGCCGAGTGGTCATGATTCATCGGCATAGAACTTGTATTACTTGTCAGTTTATTCAGATGTTTTTTCAATAAAACAGATTTATGGCTTGTTAAAGCAACAGCAAAAGCATCAGGCAACCAACGGTCGTTGCTTTCGGTAGCTTGTTCCATGCGAGTTAGCAATGCCTGTTCAGAAGCAGGAGTCAATGGTAATTCGCTTAGGGCCAAAACAGCATTTAATACAATAATTGGCTCTTTACTATTCAATAGGTCATTCTGTAAAATAATCTCTACCGAGTTTTGTGTATTTGGTAAAACCTGTATGGCATTTTTCTGAACCGCCCATGATGGATGCTTTAAGGCACCAACTACAGCTTGTAAGGCTTCTTTATCGCTTTCAATGGCACCTAGGCCTTTCAATGCCCAGATAGCATGAATAGCGGCTGTATTCAACCCGATTTCATCCACCGACTGGTCTTTTACTAAAGCTATTAAAGCAGGAACTACATCTGTTTTGCCACGTTCTACCAATAATCTTTGTGCATGGCTTCTCCAGAACATATTACTGTTTTTCAAAGCAGCAACTAACTCATCCGGACGGTCTTTGCTTAATGATAGAGGAGTATAAGCACCTGCTTCTTTCCAACCTACTCTATAGATACGTCCATGTGTATAATCGCGTAAGTCAGTTTGATAAGCATTACCCAATCCATTATCAAAGCCTTTTGGCACAGGGTTATGCTGAATAATGAAGCTATACCAGTCGGCCACCCAAACAGCGCCATCAGGACCTACCTCTGCAAATACCGGAGAAAACCATTCGTCAGCCCCTGCCATCAGGTTAAATGATTCTTTGTCTTCGTAGTTAGTTCCTTTTTTCTCCATCAGGTTCTGGTGTAGAATATGCCCTGTTGGTTCAGACACAAAAGCAATCTGATTCCAGTAGTTTTTAGGGAATGCCCTTGCCGTATAAAAATTATGCCCGGCAGCGGCGGTAAAACCACCAAAAACATCCACCTGTCTTACTTTTTCAGTAATAGGCTTCATATCTTTGTGCGTATCAGTCGAGCGGCTACCGTTATCCGTATTGAAACCCGGATTCAGGAAGTTTCTGTGTGGAATGGCCATATACCAGCCATGCGAGTTGTTGGCTGTAGAGCCGAATACATCACCTGCTTCATTAAAGCCCATACCCCAGGTATTGTTTGAAGTACTGGTTACCCATTCAACTTTAGAGCCGTCAGGTTTGAAACGGAACAAGGCCTGTCCGAATCTTAGTGTATCTGCCGTACCAACTTTGCCTTTAAAGCCTGAATACCCTACACAACCCCAAATCCAGTTATCAAATCCATAATGTAAGTTCGATGGACCGGCATGGGTATCACCTGTACCGAATCCTGAGAACAAAATCTTCTTTTCATCTGCTTTATCATCACCATCAGTATCTTTCAGGAAAATCATGTGAGGCGCTTGTGATACAATTAGACCACCATTGGCAAATACCATTCCTGTCGGGATACTTAAGCCCTCAGCAAAGCGGGTAAACTTATCTGCCTTGCCATCTTTATTGGTATCTTCACAAATTAATATGTAGTCACTACCGCCAGTATCTTTTCTTTCGTTCGGATAATCTTTGGTTATCAATACATACAATCTTCCTTTCTCATCCCACGACATCGCAATCGGGTGTTGCACATTTGGCTCTGCCGCAAATAAATCAAGCGTAAAATCAACAGGTACCTGAATATGCTTCATTGATTCTTCCGGCGAAAGCGGGAATTGTTGCAACTGCACACCCGGACGTCTTTCGTAGTTAGGCAATTTTGCTTCTCTATATTCAAAAGGCTTAGGATTCAAAGCCGCATGCGCAGACCTTGCTCCTTCATCCACTGCCCAGATAATACCATTGTACAATAATTGCTGGAAAGCTGCATTGCTCCAGGTATTATCATCGTGTCCGTAGGCTGTGTAAAATACACGTCCTTTGCCATAAGTACGAGTCCAGGTATAAGGCTCAATATTGGTTTCCGGACGATCGTTTTTCTGGTCTGCCTTAATTTCGCGTACCATCAATACATTATTATCCGGCTGCAACTGGCTATGCAGATAGGTTTCGTCATAAGATTTGATTGGCTGTAAATCTTTTACTATCAGATGCGTTGGTAGAACTACTTTCGCCTGAATAGTATCCATTTTATGACGCCAGAATTGTCCACCTACCAGTTTTACGTATTCAGGTGAGTTTCGGAAACAGAACGAGGCACAGTGAATAGGTAAAATACCTTTACCAGATGCCACATAGTCTAATAAGGCTTTTTCTGCTGCTGGTGTGATTTCATCCCAGTTGGCATAAATCATCAGGGCATCGTATTTAGCCAGATTCTTTGAGTTGATGTCTTCCAGACGGTCAGTATAAGTAAAGTTGACTCCTTTGGCACCAAGAGCTGCCATCAATGTTGGAAGCCTTTCAATAGGACGATGGTGTCCGTTATCGCCTAAGAACAAAATCTCTAATCGGCGGCCTTTTTGGGCTTGAACGCCTTGCCAAAGCAAGACAAGCAAGAGTATTAACGTTTTTTTCATGAGAGTTTTAAATAGCAGAGTTTTATTACTCGTAGTGATAGGTGAGATAGAACCCCATCCCCAACCCTTCCCCAACAATGGGGAAGGAAGTAGAGCCCCTCTCCCCACTGTTGGGGAGAGGGGTTGGGGTGTGGGGTTTCCCAAAAGCCTTTGAGACAGCCTCATATTTCAATTATACGTTGTGAAAGTCAGGTAAATTCATGATTTTACCTCCTTGCATAGCTGATTCGTGAGCTAAGATACCCACGCTCGTCCAGTTAGCTGATTGCGCTGCATTCGGGAATGGTTCACGGTCTTCAACAAGTGCCATCAGGAACTCATGCGCTAAATGCGGGTGTGAACCACCGTGTCCTGAACCTTGTGTAAACGATAAGTGGTTGTTTTCGCCCAAATCATATACACCTTTGGTCGTGAAATCCTGAATACCCTCTGGTAGTAAATGCGCATAATCTTTCACAGTTACTTTTTCAGGTATTTCGTGTTCAGGTTTTTTCGCTGTATGAATGATATGCTCTTCGTGTTCTATCAATGCCCATTCGAAAGATTTTTTCGAGCCATATACCTCAAAACTTTCTCTGTACTGACGAGCTACATCAAACAACGAACGATATACATAGGCGCTCAAATCGCTGTCTTTAAACTTGATATGCGCCGATTCAACCGCAAAAGGAGAGTTATGGATCTTAGCCAGTTCTTCACGGATAGTACCTGAGCCAAAGCATGAAACATACTCAGCTTCCAGTTTTAATAATCCTGCTACAGGGCCGACGCAGTGGGTTGCATAGTGCATCGGAGGTAAACCCGGCCAGTAATCAGGCCAGCCGTCCATATCTTGTTGATGACTTGCTTTCAGAAATTGTACTTTGCCTAGCTCGCCTTTTTCATATAATTCTTTTACAAACAAGAACTCACGGGCATATACCACCGTTTCCATCATCATATATTTCTTGCCTGTTTCTTTTACAGCCTTCACAATAGCCATACAATCTTCAACCGAAGTAGCCATTGGTACTGTACAGGCCACGTGTTTGCCTGCATACAATGCTTTCAGACTTTGTTCAGCATGATTCGGGATAGGGGAATTGATATGTACTGCATCAATATCCGGGTCTTTCAACAATTCGTCATAATCAGAGTAACGTTTTTCGATACCGAAAGCATCGCCAATCTGATTGAGTTTTTCTACATTACGCTGACAAATGGCATACATATTGGCATTTGGATGACGCTGATAGATAGGGATAAACTCAGCACCGAAGCCAAGCCCGACGATAGCAATATTGATTTTTTTCGACATGGTTTAATTGTTTTAGATTAGCGTCAAATCCGTTAAAAACTACTTTTTCCATTAATAAGGAATACTCGGGGTGCCGGGATTTTCTGCAAGACTATTTTTTAAAAAACTAAGACTATCTTTCATTAATTGTGTTTCTGAGTCAAACATTTTTCGCCAGATATTGGCAACTGCCAGTTTTTGGCTAAATGCTTCAACCGATAACCAACCATCATATTTGACCTCATGCAATGCTTTGAAAACATCTTCCCAATTCACATTTCCGGTGCCAACTGTGCTACGGTCGTTTTCAGAAACCTGCACGTGTACCAGATGTTTTGATAACTTCCTGATGGCATTTCCCAGATTCTTTTCTTCGATATTGGCATGAAAAGTATCAAACATGATTTTACAAGCCGGGTGATCAATATCCTCAACCAGTTTAATCAACTCATCGCTTGACGATACCAGATAACTTTCAAAGCGGTTCAGGTATTCCAATCCTAAAGTGATACCAAAACTATCTGCATAATCGGCTAGTTCTCTCAGATTATCTACTGCCCAACGCCACTCCTGTTCAGTAGCAGGTTTACCTGTAAATGCACCTAATGCTGAATGATAGGGACCATTCAATAAATTTGCACCTAATACCATTGCACAATCCACGGCCAGTTTATTACGTTCTAAAGTTGCTTTTCTGATGGCAGGGTCTTGGCTGATCTGGTTAAAATCAGGGCCGCAAATCGTTACGGCAATTCTGTCTAACTCTAATTCATCTAATTTCTCGCGCCATGCATACCAATGTGTGGGGTCTGTATCAAAAATTGGCACCTCAACCCCGTCGAAACCAAGCTCCTTTATTTGTTCTAATACCGGAAAAAGACTCTCATTAATTTCTGTTCCCCACAAAAGGAGATTCATTCCAAACTTCATGCTGATTTTCTTAAATTTTCACATTACAAAACTATCTTAAAATAGTACAAAAAAATAAGCCTACTTTTACTAATATTGACTGTATTTTGACTTTATTTATTTTTATCTTTAAATTTATGGTTAAAATTCAGAATAGTACTCTATGAAGCCTCTGCTCAAAAAATCAGTCGAAAGTGCGGTTTATTCCTTTACGTTGAAGGAATTAATAGAGCCTCATTTTGACCCAAACTGGCATTTTCACCCGCATTATCAATTGTTTACGGTGCTGGAAGGAAGCGGCACAAGATTCATAGGAGATAATATCCGGCACTTTGAGGCGGGTGATACAGTTTTTCTAGGCCCTAATATCCCGCACCTATGGCAAAGTGACCGAGCCTATTTTGAACATAATTCTGACTTAAGTACACACGGGATTGTTATTTATTTTACTGAAGATTTTTTAGGAAATGGTTTCTTTGAAAAAAGTGAAATGTACAACCTGAAACAATTATTGGAAAGGGGCGAACGTGGGCTGGATATTGTGGGCGAGTCCAAAGAGTACATCAGACATGAGTTACTGAACCTACATAATTCGGAGGGCTTTGAACGGGTACTGAAATTCCTGGCTATGCTTCATCATTTAGCGCAGTCAACAAACTACGAATATATTGCAAGTTTTGGCTATGTAAATACGCACAAAGTCTCAGAAACCGAGCGCATGCAAAAAGTGCATGAGTATGTGATGAAGCATTTTAAAGAAGAAGTGCGTTTAAGCGAATTGGCGTCTTTAGTCAGTATGAGTGATTCAGCTTTTTGCCGATATTTTAAAAGCCGCACCAACAAGCCATTTTTTGATTTTATAGCCGAGATTCGTATCGGGCATGCTTGTAAATTGTTGCATGAGGGTAATTTGAGCATTACACAGGTAGCCTACGAAAGCGGCTACAATACGATTTCTAATTTTAACCGTCAGTTTAAAGAGATTACCGGGAAAACGCCGCTATTGTATCAGAAGGAATATACTAAAGGTATCCGGTAGCTTTCACCGCACAATAAAAATTTCAACAATTACTATTCCTGATACGTATAGATAAGGTATATTTGTAAAGGATGAGTGCAGATGATGTTTTTCCGAAAAGGGGAAACATCATTTTTTTTAACATTTCATTGCGAAAAAATCTATTATTTAACCATGAAAAGACGCTCATTCCTTGGTCTGGCTGCTTCAAGCGCTATCCTGCTTAATCAAAAAACCTTTGCACATACGGTTAAACCTTCTAAAGTCGTCATCCTTGGTGCAGGGTTTTCAGGACTTTCTGCTGCTTTAACACTTTTTGATAAAAAAATAGACTTTGTAGTTTTAGAATCACGCAACCGTATTGGCGGACGGGTATTTACCCATAAAATTGATGAGCAAGCCGATTTACGGGTAGAATTAGGGGCAGAATGGGTAGGGGAGTCGCACGAAGAAGTAAAGAAATTATGCGAGCGTTTCAAGATTCAACTCAATGATAATCGTTTCGATACTGATTTATTTTTCAGAGGTAAATACAGCAAAGTAAATAAATGGGATTTTGATGCCGATTGGAAGAAGCAACTAGAGGGCTTACTTGAATCGTTTAAAAACCTGAATTCAGAACAACAGAAACTATTCGACCGATTGAATTGGTGGAGATATCTGGTTAATAATGGTATCCCTGAAAACGACCTCTATTTCAGAGAATTATTAGACAGTACCGATTTTGGCGAAAGCATCAGACATGTATCAGCTTATGCCGCCATCAGTGAATATGCCTACTCAAGCAAGAAAAATGAGATGGATTTGAAGATGGAAGGCGGCAATAGCACCTTAGCCAATAAAATCGCTGATTTGATAGGCAGAGAAAAAATCCTGACCGACCATCATGTAGATGCCATCATTCAAAAAGGGAAAGGCGTTACTATAAAATGTGTCAACGGAAAAACTTTTGATGCAGATAGAGTCATCTGTACAGTTCCCGCCTTTGCTTTATCGAAAATCAATTTCTCACCTGCCTTGCCGAAATCAAAATTGCATGCCATAGATGCTCTGCAATATGCGCGTATCAATAAATGTGTAGGTTTATTCAGTCAGCGTTTCTGGAAACGGGAAGATTTCGATATGATAACCGATACTCCTGCGCATTATTTCTATCATGCTACCAAGAATCAGGATCATACCAGAGGTGCACTTACTTCTTATAGTATTGGTGAAAAAGCAGATATGTTTGGCTGGCATGGCGATGATTACCGCCGGCAAACCATCATTGATTCTATCAGACCAGTAGGTGATGCCCGTAATTATCTGCAAAAAGTAGCCAATTATAACTGGGGGCAAGACAACTATTCAAAAGGCGCTTATGCCATTTATGGCACAGGGCAATGGTTTACCATTCAGCCTGAATTGAAAAAGCCCCACTTGAACGTCCATTTTGCCGGAGAGCATCTGGCCGAATGGCAGGGCTTTATGGAAGGAGCAATCGTGTCAGGTCGTGATGCGGCTTTGGATGCTATTTAAACAGCACTGATTCTACCGCCATCAACCGGTATGCTAACTCCGTTAACCGAACTTGCGGCAGGCGAACATAAAAAGGCAATCACTGCGCCTGTTTCTTCGGGTGCAGTGAATCTGCCAATCGGAATATCTTTAATTAAATCTTGTTCGACGGTTTCGATGTTCTTATTAGTTGCTTTAGCTCTGGTTTCATTGACTTTCTCTAAACGGGCGGTAGTGGTATAGCCGGGCAATACATTATTGGTGGTTATGCCATATTTACCCAATTCATTGGCCATCGATTTTGCCCAGTTACCCATCGCTCCACGAATAGTATTCGATACACCTAAGCCAACAATCGGTTGTTTCATACCCACAGAAGTGATATTCACAATCCGCCCAAAGCCTACTTCTTTCATACTTGGTACTACAGCCTGCACAAGCAATTGTGCAGATACTATATGCTCATTAAATGTCCGAGTAAACTGTGCCACATCAGCCTCTATAATGGCCCCACCTGCCGGGCCACCAGTATTATTAATCAGAATATGTACTTCTGGATATTTGGCTATGTATCGCTCAATTTTAGATTTTATCTGAGCAGTTTTAGAAAAATCAATCACCAGATAACGATGTTTCTGATTTTTCTTTCGGGGTAATTCTTTCACTACCTCTTTCAATTTATCTTCATTGCGGGCTATTAAAGTAATATTGGCACCTAATAAAGCCAATTCGATAGCCGCTGCCTTGCCAATCCCTTGCGTACTTCCACAAACCAATGCGGTTTTACCTGTTAAATCCAGATTCATGAATATGTGTGTTTTTGGCAAAGGTAGACAATTACACCCCTAACCCCTAAAGGGGAATATTAAGAAAATCAGATATTACTCTGCTCGTGCGTAAGCAACTCCCCTTTAGGGGCCGGGGGTTAGGCTTTTCACCGGATTTCGCAACGCTGCTTTGATACTCTGGTAACTAACAGTTAATAAGGTCACAACAAGCGCACCTGCACCCGATAATGCAAATATCCACCAGGAGAGCTCAATTCGATAGGTGTATTTCTGCAGCCAGTTATCTAAAAAGAAATAAGCAATAGGCGTGGCGATAAAAAAGGAGATTATGATTAACCTGACAAAATCTCCTGATAGTAATCCCAACAGATTGACTACTGATGCCCCAAGTATTTTGCGGATACCAATTTCTTTGGTGCGTTGTTCAGCCATAAATGAGGCCAGACCAAATAAGCCCAGACATGAAATAAGAATAGCTAAAACAGAAAAGAAATAAGCCAGTTTGCCGATTCGCTCTTCATTGGCAAATTTACGGGCATATTCCTGGTCGACAAACTTATACTCAAAAGGTACTGCAGGTGCTATCTTATTAAAAACTTCCTGTATTTGCGGCAATGCCTGATGAATGCTTATCTGAGGATTAATTTTTAGCAATATAAATCGCTTGTTTCCCCGCAAGGAGAAAATAGCCGGACGAACTTTCTCGAACGGAGAAGACATCACCATATCTTTCACCACACCCACAATAGTATAGATACCCTTCTGCCAATGTTCGGAATGGATTATCTCGCCAACAGGATTTTTCAAACCCATTAATTTCACTGCTGATTCATTCACAATAAGACCTGATGAATCACTTGAAAATTTTCGGGAGAAATCTCTTCCGGCAACAAATTGCCAGCCAACTGCTTTGCCATAATCATAAGATACTCTCAATGTCCCGAAATCATCTTTCATACCTGCGCTTTTTCCTGCCCAATCAAAACCTGTATTGTTAGACCCCTGATTGGTTAATTCGCTCCCTGATTCGGCTACTTCTTTCACTGCACCACTACTTATCAATTCATTTCGCAGTACTTCTTCTTTACCCTGAAAACCATTTTTTGGCAAACTCAGTAAACCGTCAGAATCGTAACCAATCGGACGATTTTTAGCCATTTGCAATTGCCTGTAAACAACACACGTACCGATAATAAGCATGATAGAAATAGTAAACTGTACTACCACCAATATTTTTCTGGATAGCAGAGCAGATCGACCTCCACGAAAAACACCTTTCAGGGTTTTGATGGGTTGTAGAGAAGATAAGTAAAATGCAGGGTAAAGTCCGGCTAGTAAAGCTGTAAGTAAAGCAAATCCTAAACTAAGCAACCAGAATAACGGATTTGTCCATAGAATATCTATTTCTTTGTCGGCTACTTGATTAAACCAAGGTAAGATAAGTACAACTAAGCCAATACCAAAAATAAGTGCAAAGACTGTAATCAATAAGGCTTCGCTTAAAAACTGTATGGTTAATTGCGAACGCAAGGAACCCATCGCTTTGCGGATACCCACCTCTTTAGCTCTTTTTTCAGACCGGGCAGTGGAAAGATTAGCAAAGTTGATACAAGCCAATAGCAGTACAAATAAGCCGATAGTGGCATAAAAGATAATATATTTGTATGCTTCGCTTGTAATAGGCAAGCCATTTTCGAAACTCGAATATAAATGCCATTTGTCCATCGGATGCAAAAAAACTTCAGGCTTATGGCTCGCTTTTTCTGCATTCAGATGGGGTAACATAGTATTTTTTATCCTGGCTGAAACCTGCTCAAATGAACGATTAGGAGCAATTTGTACATAAGTGGGAAAAGAGTTATCTCCCCAATTATCTCGCGCAGCTTTTGCCCACGCATTAAAAGTAAGATAGAGTTCAAAAGGAGCGATGTATGAAACATTTCTGAACTCCGAATTATTAGGAAAATCCTCGTATACACCCGTTACTTTAGCATTAATCTGTGTATCAATAATGACAAGCTGATTGATAGGGTTAATATCTCCAAAGAGTTTTTGGGCAAGTGTTTCAGAAAGTAAGATATTGTGTAGTTCCTGCAATCCTGCCCGATTGCCCCGAATCATTTTCAGACTTAACAATTCCGGAGCATCGGCTTGCATGAAACGACCAGCTTGTGTGAATTTTTTATCTGCTCCGGCTATGATATAGTTTACCATTTCGGTTGAAGTAACTACATGCGCGAAGTCCTCATTATAAGTATCCCGAAGTTTTCTGCCTAATGGCATTGGACTAGATTGTCCACCTGTTTCTTTTCGGCCACTATACCATTCATGGCGCATCACCTGAGCGATGCGTTCATGATTCTGATGTGACTGATTGAATGTCATTTCATCATAAATCCATAAACCTATCAGGAGTGCGACTGCAATACCTATGGATAAACCACCGATATTAATAAAAGAATAGCTTTTGTTTTTGGTGAGGTTACGCCAGGCGATAAGAAAGTAGTTTTGTAGCATAGTCGTAGTTGATGATTCAGATATCTTAATCAAAGACGACTATGTTTTTAAAACATTACAGATTTTAGAAAAAAGAGCAAAAATAGGGTTTCAAAAATTTGTGACTCTGGTATTCAGTTTACTACTTTACTTTAATCTCATTCAACACCTTTTCCACTTCCCCCTTTACATCTGGGTCGACTTTATCTTTATTTAATTCAAGTAGCTCGACGGCCTTTTGCTTTTGCTGATTGGCATGATAGGCTTTCGCTAAAGAAATAATCATTAGATGATTTTCAGGGTAAGTCTTTAATAGTGTTTCAAAATAAAGAACCGCATCTTTTGTGTTGCCCTCACTGCTTAATTGCTCTCCGATTGCTATTAGCTTATTATAGTTGATATAGATGAGTTCATAAACATCCTGCGCTTTTTCAGTTTTTACATATTTCTCAAACTGAGCCGTCGCCTTTTTTGTACCCACAGCCCGAATCAGTGAATCAATATAGGTAGAGATTTGCTTTTTGTCTACATTGAGTGGTTTTACTCCAGCAAGAATCTTTTTTAAATAAGCAGTTGAATTAACATACGTAATTCGTTCACCCGTTTTTGGGTCTAATTGTCCGTTAGAAAAAATACCTATTAATTGTCCATTTTCATCTAAGATAGGCGAGCCACTTGCCCCGCCCAGAAAAGCAGTTCGTATGGTTGGGTCATTAAATCTCACAAAAAGTGTATTGCCAACTTTCTTACTGATATAGCCTTCTGCTGTCAGGGTCTCATCAAATCGATAAGGGTTTCCAGTCAGATAAACCTTATCGCCTACTTTTACAGGCTTTTCTCTCAATTTGACAGGCTGGATATTAGGAGAAACATACTTAGTAGTAAAAACCAGCCAATCACGTTGCAACACACCATTTTCAGGGCCATTAAAAAGCTTTTCATTTTGGTCTTCATTAACGAGACGGTCAATAATGACCGAATCTTTAGGATTATGCTTAGGGTACATCTTCCATCTTTTCAGATGGTCGTTAATGTAAACTTTATCAGAGGCTTTGTTTCTTGCTACCCAGATAATATGCTTGGCAGTAATGGCTAATGTATCTTTTCCGGTGTCTAACAGAAAGCCGCTGGCAGCATAGGTAATGGTTGGGTCTTGATATTTATTGCCGTTTTTATAAGTAACATCGTTTACCAGGGCAATCTGAGGCCATTGTTCTTTGGGTTTCGTTATCCATGTTTCTTTTATCTGTCCGAAACTAAAGAGGGGCAAAAAGCA
>CBIHRH010000037.1:0-15042 GCA_966212365.1 uncultured Emticicia sp.
ATAATTCAATCAATTTCCAACAAATTTACACAATTTATAGCACAAAATAAAGGATTAAAGCCACTAAAATCCAGTAAAGCGGCAAAATAAACATCACTATTCCGCCTGTAATAGAATCAAAGAAAACCGAGCCACGGGTAACCTTTCTTGAAACCGACTCAGCCAGAAAATTAACCGGAAAATTAACCACCCGACCTATGTAATAAAATGGGTTTTTCCAGAAGCTTGCCTTTGGCAATGGCACTTCTATGAGTTTAGTAAGCTTCTCGCTAAGTATACGATTAAATTCTTTCAGGAATATCCCTTCTGTGGCATCTTCGGGTAATTCTTCTTTTTGCAGAGGCTCGCCGATATTTACCTTAACTATTTTACCGAATTTATTATAGTTATTGTAGGTAATCCCCACAGGTACTACCGTCACGTCCATACCATCCCCCCATGCCTTTTGCGCTAATCTACCCGTGCCTTTTTTCAGTGGTAATAATTTTGTCTGGTTTGTACATAACCCTTCCGAAAATATCAATACGATTTCGCCTTGTCTGAAAAGCTCGATACATTTCTTGAAAGTATCGTCATTATCGCCCAGGTATTCTTTTCCCTCTGATAACCGATACATAGGCATCATATAAAGGCTGTTGAGTGCTTTTTTTGCCAATGGCTTCTTGAACACATCACCGCGTGCCAGCGACCAGATTCTGCGTTCATAATGCCCGCAAAGCACCACCGCATCGAAGAATGAATTGAAATGATTGGAAGCCAGCAGCACCGCTCCTTTTTTTGGTATGTTTTCTAAACCTGTAAATTCAATACGTTTGATAAAGAACTTTAAAAGAAATGGAGAAAAGATTCTCAGAAAATCGTAAAGCAATGTTTGAGTCTATTTAGGTAGTACAACAGAATTTATGTAAGAGTATTTAATTAATGTTCGCAAAATAAACATTTTTTAGTAAATGCCTGATTTGGCTTGTAGAGACAGGTCAATGCCCTGTCTCTACGCATACCTATCTTTAGGTTTTCTTATATCTAATAATTAAATGAACGCCTATTTCGTGAATCTTGATAAAATACTCTAAACTTCAAAATTCAGAAGAAATACGGTCATCTGCAAGTATTCAGATAGATTAGTATTGTATTAACACAGACTAGTAGTATTTTGCCCAATATTTCATAAAAATTAAATTCTCTTTGGTTTTCTTATCAGGGGCTGTAATTTCGTCGCAGTTTTACAACAAAACTTCACCAGAGGATGTTTAAATAGTATTTTTCTGACTGAAGATTAGTTTGCTACCATCAGATTCTATTATTTAAATTACTCGCAAGCCAAAGAAACAACATGAATAACCTACAAGAGAAAATCACGGCTATTTTTCCTACTGCCGACCAGATTCCGGAAGCTTATCAGATTGAACCAGTACACCAGAGAGAGTACTTAGTAGGTGGCGAAATGCGCCAATGGACAGGCAAAACACAGGATGTTTACTCACCTGTATATGTTAAAGGAACAGACGGTAAGTTTGAAAGCAAGTACATTGGGAGCTTCCCGATTACAGACACAGCCGAGGCGATGGAAGCCTTAGATGCTGCCGTTAAAGCCTTTGATAGTGGCCGTGGAGAATGGCCAACCATGAGTGTAGCCGAACGCATAGCCTGCATGGAGAACTTCGTAAAGAAGATGCTGGAGAAGAAAACAGCCATCGTAAACCTGTTGATGTTTGAAATCGGAAAATCGCTGGCTGATTCAATTAAAGAATTTGACCGTACCGTTGAATATATATACGATACCATTGATTGCCTGAAAGACATAGACCGTGCCTCTTCAAGATTTAAGATAGAGCAGGGCATTATCGGGCAGATCCGCCGCTCACCGTTTGGTGTTGTGCTTTGTATGGGGCCGTTTAACTATCCGTTAAAAGAAACCTATAACACGCTTATTACGGCAATACAGATGGGTAATACCATTCTTTTAAAAACACCTAAAAACGGTACGCTTTTTCACTACCCGATGTTGCAGGCATTTAAAGAATGTTTCCCAAAAGGTGTGGTAAATACCATCTACGGACGTGGGGCGAATGTAGTACCACCTATCATGCAAAGTGGCAAAATCAATATCCTGACGCTGATTGGTTCAAGCAAAGTAGCCAATGATTTGAAGAAAATGCACCCTAAATTGAATCGTTTAAGAGCAGTATTAGGCTTAGATGCGAAAAATGCAGGGATTGTATTAAAAAATGCCGATGTAGAACTTGCCGTTAAAGAATGTATCCTGGGTTCACTATCATTCAATGGGCAGCGTTGTACGGCCATCAAGATTATCTGGGTACACCGCTCAATTGCCAAGAAATTCCTGAACAGATTTACCGAAGAGCTGGAAAAACTAAAATTCGGTATGCCGTGGGAAGCGGGTGTGAATCTTACACCGCTCCCGGAGCCGAACAAACCAGCCTACCTGACCGAATGTATTGAAGATGCTAAAGCCAACGGCGCTGAGGTTATCAATGAAGGCGGTGGAACGGTTGTTAACTCTTTCTTCTATCCTGCGGTATTATATCCGGTGAATGATAAAATGAAAGTATATGTAGAAGAACAATTCGGGCCATTGATTCCGGTAGTGCCGTTTGATGATGTAGAGGAACCTATTCAATATTTGATAAACTCCTCACATGGACAGCAGGTAAGTATTTTTGGCACTAACCCAGACCAGATTGCGAATCTGGTGGACCCATTGGTAAACCAGGTAAGCCGCGTAAATATCAATGCACAATGCCAGAGAGGGCCTGATACTTTCCCATTTACCGGAAGAAAAGACTCGGCAGAGGGTACACTTTCGGTTGAAGATGCTCTGAGAGCATTCTCTATCCGAACAGTGGTAGCCACCAAAGAAACGGCCGAAAATAAAAAGATTTTCAACGAAATTGTAGAGCATCATAGTTCACATTTTCTGTCTACAAAATATATTTTCTAAGAAAAATGCCTCGCCACAACGGGGCATTTTTTTATGCTTCTATTCATCACTTGAAATATAAATTCGCTCTAATCGTTTTTTAGCAAACACAAATAAGTTTAAACGGGTTATATCTTGTAAAAAGAATATTTTTATAATTTTGACAAAAATTTTGTTAAAGTAGATTGTTTTATCCTCTTACAATAAACCCCAATTAAAAACAAAACCTATGAAGATTTTCACCAAAATAGTATTTTGTCTTTTTCTGACGGGCGTTTTTTATTCTTGTAAAAGAGCTGCCACACCAACCAAAGGCGGCATAGTTGGCGAATACGAAGAAGATTTATCTGCCGTTCGCCTGACTTACGATAAAAAGCCGGATATTGACAGCAAAGACGGCAAAATCAATAAAGACAACGTATATAATGCCGTTAAAGACGAGATTCCGATGAATGTCAATAAACAGGTTGACAAAGCTTTGGACTCAATGTCGGTGCATAATAAAAATATCCGTTACTCAGCCGGATATAGAATACAGGTCTACGTAGGTAACGAACGCCGTGAAGTAGATGAGGCCAAATCATATATTTATCAGAATTTCCCTGATTTGAGTACCTATCTTACATTCAGCCAACCTACTTATCGATTGAAAGCCGGTGATTTCACAAGCCGGATGGACGCTGAAAGATACTACAATGCCATTCGTCAACGCTATTCTATGGCAATGATTGTGCCTGAGCGAATTGATATTCGTAAAAGCATGCAAACGAAGTAACAACCAACAGATAATACAAAATCTTACTTATGACAGCTTATGTTTTTCCGGGACAAGGGGCTCAATTCAGTGGAATGGGCAAAGACTTGTACGAAAATTTTCCCCAAGCCAAAGCGCTTTTCGATAAAGCCAACGAAATACTCGGTTTCGACATCACCAAAATTATGTTTGAAGGCTCAGACGAAGACCTGAAACAAACAAATGTTACACAACCTGCTGTCTTTCTTCACTCGGTTATTTTAGCTTTAAATCTCCCTGATTTCAAACCTGATATGGTAGCCGGTCACTCTTTAGGTGAGTTCTCTGCTCTGGTTGCCGCAGGAGCTTTATCTTTCGAGGACGGCCTGAAACTGGTTGCTCAAAGAGCTGATGCCATGCAACGTGCCTGTGAGTTGAACCCATCAACTATGGCCGCTATTCTTAATTTAGACGATAAAGTAGTAGAAGATATTTGTGCAGCTATCACCGAAAAATCAACAGATAATGTGGTAGTAGCCGCTAACTATAACTGTCCGGGACAATTAGTTATTTCAGGAAGCATTGAGGGTATTAATATCGCCTGTGAAGAACTGAAAGCCGCCGGAGCAAAAAGAGCTTTGGTTTTACAGGTCGGTGGTGCATTCCACTCCCCTTTGATGGAACCTGCCCGTGAAGAATTAGCAAAGGCTATTGAAGAGACTAATTTCTCAACGCCTATTTGCCCTATCTATCAGAATGTAAATGGCATTCCATCAACAGATATTGGTACAATCAAAGCTAATCTTATTGCTCAATTAACAGCTCCTGTGCGTTGGACACAATCAGTTAGAAATATGGTAGAAGATGGTGCCACCAAATTTGTAGAATGTGGCCCGGGCAAAGTTTTACAAGGATTGGTAAAGAAAATTGCACCGGAGGTGGAGACTGCGGGGGCGGCGTTGTAAGATTCTTTGGCTATCACCTAAATCGTCGTGTTTCACCGAATAAAACGGTCCGCCGTCGCGCGGAATAATTTTAGTATTGTAATGTGGACTTAAGTCCGCATATGTAAGAAAAATACCTTTGTTATCTTAGCCGGTGAATTCATTCACCGTCACGGGCAGTCGAGGTGCGAAAAGATTTATAAACACCACAAACAAAAAAGACCCAGGCAAACTGCGTCTTTTTTGTTATATGCTTTACAAATTAATCACCCAATCTTTCCATCCAAAACCTCTTGTATTGCCGCCCTCGCTGCATCAGCCACTTCTTTAGTTGTCTTCCCTTTAGGCTCTATTCCTTTCAGCGCTGTCCATGATAATTTTGAGAAAGAAGTCAATGGAAACATCCCATTTGTTGGGTTGAATTTACGTGTCCCTTGAATCGCGATAGGTACTACCAGAGCATTTGGCGCTCTTTTCAATAAGGCCGAAATACCTCCTTCGGCAAATTGCTTCATTTCATCTGTTTTCGAGCGTGTACCCTCTGGAAAGATTACTGCCGAGAAATTATTTTCGTGAATATATTTACTTAGTCGTAGAATTTCTGATACTGCCTGCTTACCATCTTTGCGGTCAATGAGTGCCGCACCGCTTATGCGTAAGTTATAAGAGATAGCCGGAATCCCGTGCGCCAATTCTTGTTTAGATACAAAAATAGGTTGGTGTTTTCTGAGGTACCAGATAATGCCCGGAATATCAAAAGTACTCTGATGATTGGCTATAAAGATGATAGGCCGGTCGGTCGGATACTCTTCCAGTTGCTTGAAACCAACGGTTGTACCTGTAACATAATAACTCGTGTTAAGCGCCAGATTAAAGAGGTCGACTGATTTTTTATGGGCTTTTTTGCCAAAAACATTAAAGGCAATCACCTGAATTACATGAAAAATAATTAATAATAATCCAAAATAGAGTAAATAAATAACACTCAATACGTAATCAAGAATTTTTTTCATGCAATTTTCTTTTTGTGCAAAAATAGACAGAAAAAGGTTTCTATCACAAATTGACTCAATATTTTACTGTTTTTAGCTAAATAACGTTTAACTTGTGTCGTTTTTAAAAATAACTGAGCTTTAAAAGATATTATCATGGAATTATCCAATTCAAGATTAGAGGTGATGAAATTTGTCGGACAAAAAATTGATTATTTTTTCGACGAATTTCTGAAACCCATCGAGACTAATTGGCAACCTTCAGACTTTCTTCCAGACGCAACAAACGAAAACTTTTTTCAAGAAGTAAAGCTGATACAAGAGAATGCCAGAGAATTGCCATATGACTATATAGCAGTATTAATCGGCGACACTATCACAGAAGAAGCCCTACCAACTTATGAATCGTGGTTAGTAGATGTAGTGGGAATAGACCAGGTAGATGAACCAAACGGTTGGGCAAAGTGGGTACGTGGGTGGACAGCCGAAGAAAACCGTCACGGAGACTTATTGAATAAATTTTTGTATTTATCAGGGCGTGTAAATATGCGCGCTATGGAAACCTCAACCCAATATCTAATTGCCGATGGTTTTGATATTGGTACAGGCCGAGATCCATATCGCAATTTCGTTTATACATCATTCCAGGAACTAGCCACCAATATCTCGCACCGACGCACAGCCACTTTAGCTAAGAAATACAGCAATAATTTATTGTCTAAAATGTGCGGGGTGATTGCCTCTGACGAGATGCGTCATGCCAAAGCCTATAAGACTTTTATCAGCAATATTTTTGAAGTTGACCCATCAGAAATGATGTTGGCCTTTGAAGATATGATGAAAAAGAAAATCGTAATGCCGGCACACTTCCTGAGAGAATCAGGCGTAAAAATCGGACAAACGTTCTCACATTTCTCTGATGCAGCGCAACGTTTAGGTGTGTATACCACGATGGATTATATCGAAATCATGGAATCTCTATTAGACGAATGGAAAATAGCCAGCGTAACCAGCTTGAATGATGCAGGCGAACGTGCCAGAGATTATCTCATGGCATTACCTGCCCGCTTAAGAAGAGTAGCAGAACGCACAAAAGTACCAACCTTAGAATACGAATTCAGCTGGATAGCCTCGTAGTTATATTGAGTGATTAGTCTTGAACTATGATTTACCTGATTTAATGATTACGCTGATAAAAATACTTTGATGATTTTACATTATAATCATTAAAATCAAATCAATCAGGTAAATCAAAGTTCAAGACAAAATTCACTTATTGCAGAACTTATTCCACAACCCTGTGCCTTTTGCCTGTTGCAGATTTTTCAATTGCAATAAATCTTCACACATCTTTTTGGTATCCTTTTTCATGGCATAAGCACTTGCCCGACCATAATACGCATCAATATTCAAAGGATTTTTATCCAGACTCCACGTGTAATTTCTGATGGCTTCATTATAATTCTTCAAAGTCAGGTTATACTTACCCTCAGCCAGAAATTCGTTTGATTCCTGTATTTTCTCTTCGTCTGATTGCTGTGAGGTAGAACTTTGTCCGGCTTGTTTCTCCGACCATCCCAAGTCAAAACCCATCATTACTTCTACATTTACCGGTTTACCCTCCCATATGGCAGGTTTCCACTTTCCTTCTGTTTTTTTGATGGCAGCAATCAGTTTATTATTAAATCGGTCGCTGGTGCTTCTTAAAATCTCAATCCCCTTTACTTCACCTGTGGTAGTAATAATGAATCTTGTATAAAAATCGCCTGTTCTGTATTCCGGAAAATCGAAGTTATCAGAAATATACTGGCTGGCATTCATGTCGGCATCCATAAAGAAAGGCTCCAGGTAATTGGGCTTATACACGTAAATCGTATCTCCGCCTTTAGTACGATATTTCTCAGGCATAAAGCCGATATTATACAAATTCGCGGGCGTAAATATAAGTTTGAGAGAATTAGCCGCAGAGTCAGCTGAGATTTGTTGTAAAACCAGTTTAATATCGCTCGCTTTTTCTATTTTGTAGAAAGTATCACTGCCAATAATAAGCGTATCATGTTTTATCCGATAAGGTCTATCTCCGGCTTTACCATCATAAACCACCCGTGAAGTACCGTTTTTATCAAAAATATAACGCAATTGTATATTCTTAATCTCCTTATCTAAAATCGGACTCCCATCTTTCAGTTGAATATCTTCTTTTATCCAATCTCCAATCACATTTTGTTTGATGCCCTGCGCGACAGCCACCGACGAAAAACCAATCAAAAACAAAGTCTTAAGCATACAGATAAATATTTGTAAACGAAATTAATAAAAACAGCAAAAACTCATCAAAAGCCGTGAAGATTTTTTGTTGAAATGTCGGCCTTATTGCGCCACCAGTTTATCATAAATAGGTTTTAGCTGCATATCACCAAAACCATAAACGCCTTCCTGTTCACTAAACTGACCAAAAACCTTATAAAAATCAGTCTCCCCTTTTTGGAGAATAGCGGTAAGCACTCGTTCTGGTCTGCTTAATGCTCCATCTACAGCAAAACGCTCAATATGAGCCTGAATGGCTTCCTTTAAATATGGAAAACAAATTGATTTTCTATCGGTCAATTGACTCAAAGTAAGTAAATCCTGGGTTTTATAAGCCTGCCACAATTCTCTGGCTAGCTGAAAATCCTCCTCCGCAAAGCGTACTTTCTTCGAAAAACTTACCCTCAAATCGTCAGAATCAGCACGACCAAACTCTTTCCAGATATCTGCCTCAGCCAGAAAAGTCGGATAAACCATATATACTTCCTTATTAATTGTCAAACCATCAATCAAAGACAATACAAACCAGACATTGGCCTGACAAAACAAATCATACCCAAACCAAAGATTAAACGTAGAATTATCCGGTGCATCAAGAATCTTATTAAACTCACTCACCGAATAAGATTGATATTCCCCCAGACTAATACCTAAGCTATCAGCTCTGTTTTGCCAGAATTCATCCAAAGTATCTCCTGCCAGACTGCCGTCAATCAAGGCTTCTCTAGTACTAACAATTTCACCTGCAATACCGGCCTCTCCGAAAGAATGCGCCAAGGCATCGCCATTTAGAATGTTGTAAGTCATAATTTGTTGAGCGAATGAGCGATTTAGTGATTATAATATTCAATAAATACATTTTTTCGAAAATAACTATTGGAACTATCGAACTGGTCCCTGAGCGGAGTCGAAGGGCCAGTTGAGGAAAGGCTAATAAGTTCCACAATACCATATTACAGATAAATTTCTTCCTTATTTCACTTCTCCAAGCAACATACACCCTGCCACCCTCAAGCCCCCTTTCAACAAAGTAGCTTTAGAAGCCCTGTTCTGAACATTGCACCGAGCCGCAGGTATTCTCCCAGCCAGATAGCATACTCTTTTCAATTCCTGTATCAGGTACGAGCCTAAGCCTTTATTCCTATAGCTCTCGGCTACTTCCATATACAAATCTGCAAAAGGTTTGTTATAATGCAATAGAAAATCTCCTGAACCTACAATCTCTCCGCCTTTCTCTAATACATAGCCGCTCCCGTCTTCTACCTTTTTGCCAAAAGTATTCTCAAACTCCTGTTTAGAACGAAAAACTACCTCAGAAACTGATAAATTTGTAGTTCTATCTTCTTCAAACAAAATAGCATCAGCCCTGATATTCGTAGCAAATTCATAAAGCATGCTGGTAAGCAATAAGGCATTGCTTTGCGGCTCAATATATTTTGCGTTCGAAACCTCTAATAATACTGCAAAAACACGCGTAGCCAGATGCTGATGTAAGGGAAGCAGATAAAACTCAAAAATTGTATCTCTGTCAGCAATCTCTTGTCCTTTTATAGAGCCATATCCAATCACCACTTCATCAGCATATAAAAGATAAGAATCCGACCAACCACGTTCATGGCAGGCATTGTATCTGATTTGTCGGTTCATTTCCTGCAGATACAAATCCCGATAGGGTAGAATATCTTTTAAGTTTACTTGAGTGGCTTTGAAGTGCATAATATGTATACGTAAAATTCAATAATTGAATCAAGCCCCTCTTTATTGTATTGGCAGTATTACTTTTTTGTAGAATTTGTAATAAGTTGTACTAACTCTGTTCCGAAATCAGTGAGCCATACAGTATCCGAATCACCCATACTTGATTTATTATGCTCCAATAACCCCTTAGCCCTTAAATCTCTCAACGAATTTTTTATATTATCATGGCACTTAAACTTCCCTGCCTTACTTATGGCCAGAAGCAAACCAATATGTGAAGAACTCAATTCGGCAAAAATGGCTTTTGCCCAACCCTTATCAATATCAATACTTTCAATAATAGCCTGTTTCAATGGGTCATGAATACTAATTTCCACCTCACCGATTCTGGCCTGTCTGGTCTTAGATGCCATTGCAAAAACCAGGTCAGCAAAGCGCTTCACCACCTCTATATAAAAAACCAGTATCAGCAGTATAATAGATACAATAGCCAGCGTTTCCATCCTTTCGTAGGCAGCATAGCCACAAAGTGCCAACAGAATCAATATCAAAAAAGGCTTCTTGAGTTTTTGCATGAGGAAATAGTCTTAGTTAGCAATTTATTGAAAAATTATTGAAATTTCAGCGTATTGAGATAACTAAATGAAAATCAGCAAGGAAATTCCCATAGATTAAAAACAAAAATTCCCCTCAAAACAAAGTTTCAAGGGGAATTATCAAGGGAGGAATATGGGGCTCGAACCCACGACCTTCGGAACCACAATCCGACGCTCTAACCGACTGAGCTAAGACCTCCATTCCATTTACGGACTGCAAATGTAAAGGCTTTTTTATAAAAAATCAAAAAAAATTTGCTCAAATTTGCCCTTACTACTAAATTAGGGATTATGAGCGAGCGAAGAACATCCTTTTTTGATACAAAAATTGAATTCCTGAGAGGCGTAGGTAGTGCCAAAGCCGAACTCCTTAATAAGGAACTGAATATATTTACTTTTGGTGATTTAATAGAGTATTATCCCTTTCGTCACGAAGACCGCACAGAATTTCACCGCATCAGCGAACTCAACGAAGCCATGCCCGGCGCCCAGATTAAAGGCCGCCTACGCTCCTGGGAGCGCATGGGTGAGGGTCATAAAGAGAGACTAATCGCCCAATTCACCGATGGTACCGGAATCCTGGAGTTAAGCTGGTTTCAGGGCATTACTTACCTTGAAAAAACCTTACGCCTGCAAGGAGATTATATCGTTTACGGCAAACCAACAAGTTTTAATGGCAGATGGCAGATAAGCCACCCCGAAATGGACGTACTTACGCCAGAAAACGAACGCGGAGGCTATTTTCAACCTATTTATCCGTTAACAGATAAAATCCGTAAACGTTACATAGATAGTAAACAGATAAGCCGATGGATGAAAACGCTGTTGGAGACTGCTCTTCAACATATCCACGAGACTTTGCCTAAGCCTTTAACGCAGAAATTCCGTCTGATTTCCAAGCAGGAAGCGATTTATCACATCCATATCCCAATCAATTTTGAGGCACTTAAACAGGCCAAAAGACGATTGAAATTTGAGGAATTATTCTATAATCAGTTTCGCCTCATCAAGCAAAAGCTGATTAGAAGAGAGAATTACGCCGGACAGATATTCACCAAAACCCAGCTTCTTACCGAATTTTATCAGCATCATATACCCTTTGATTTAACTGGGGCACAGAAACGGGTAATCCGTGAGATTTTTGAAGATTTGCGTTCAGGCAAACAAATGAATCGTCTTTTACAAGGAGACGTAGGGAGTGGTAAAACCATCGTAGCATTCATTACCATGCTACTAGCAATTGACAATAATGCACAGGCATGTTTAATGGCACCCACCGAAATTCTATCAGACCAGCATTATACAGGGCTCAAACGTTTTGCTGATTTGATAGGCATTAAAATAGCCGAATTAACAGGTTCTGTAGGTAAAAAAGCCAGACGCATTATTGCAGCAGGTTTAGAAGATGGCAGCATCAACATTCTTGTAGGCACACATGCTTTGCTGGAAGACCACGTACAGTTCAAGAACTTAGGTTTGTGCATTATTGACGAGCAGCACCGCTTTGGCGTAGCCCAAAGAGCCAAACTATGGGAGAAAAACCAGAATTTCAGACCCCATATTCTGGTGATGACAGCCACACCCATCCCACGGACTTTAGCTATGACTCTGTATGGAGACTTAGATGTATCGATGATAGATGAACTGCCTGTGGGCCGTAAACCTATCCAAACCAGTCACCGTTATGATTCTGACAGGCTTAGAGTATTTGAGTTTCTACGAAGCGAAATCAGAAAAGGCCGTCAGGTATATATCGTATACCCATTGATTGAAGAATCCGAAACACTTTCTTTCAAAAACCTGATGGATGGCTACGAGAGCATTGCCAGAGCTTTCCCTGAATATATGTTGAGTATCGTACACGGCAAAATGGGCTGGAAGGAGAAAGATTACGAAATGCAGCGTTTCAAAAATAAAGAAACCCAGATACTGGTAGCCACAACCGTAATTGAAGTAGGGGTCGATGTTCCCAATGCTTCAGTAATGGTCATTGAAAGTGCCAACCGTTTCGGCTTATCGCAATTACACCAGTTGAGAGGTCGGGTAGGACGAGGGGCTGAGCAATCGTATTGTATTCTGATGACAGATTATAAAATTGCCAAAGAAACCCGCACACGCATAGAAACGATGGTTCGCACCAATAATGGTTTTGAGATTTCAGAGGTTGATTTGTCTTTGCGTGGCCCGGGCGATATGGCAGGCACCCAGCAAAGTGGTATGCTGGATTTAAAAGTAGCCGACCTTGCCAAAGATGGTGAGATACTGAAATATGCCCGCGAAGCTGCCATAGAGATTTTAGAAAATGACCCTGATATTCAAAGTGCTGAAAATGCACCTATCAGGCATCATCTCCAAAACCTACGCAGCAACGAAACTAACTGGAGCAAAATCAGCTAGAAAACATTAATTAGCCGTAAAATCATAAATTAATACCAGGAATGAAATATTTATCAGCTTATTTTTGTTAGCTAATTGAAATAAACCTGAATACCAGATATCTACTGCATTTTGTTGTCATACAACAGAGTAAAATGAGATTTATCTCCTAAATTTGATAAAAAGTGTTTTCCAATGTCCCTTTCCCAATTATTTAAGATAGTCAAAAAGAATTTCCAGGAACCAACACCCATGCCTCCGGTCGCCTCTGCGCCTCCGGTGAATACCTATACCCCGCAAGTAGCAAAAAAAATGCACGAAATGCTCACGAAGCACGTACCTGCTGATGCTGTGGAATATTGTTTTAATTTGTGGAAAGAACAGCCTTTTTCGTTTAAAATCTCCCGTTCACGCAGTACCTGCTTTGGTAATTATACCTTTAAAGACGGTCAGCATAAAATTACAGTTAATAACGACCTAAGCCTGTATGCCTTTGTAATAACCTATGTGCATGAAATAGCGCATCAAAGGGCTTGGTTAGGTAAATCTCGTAGAAGAATAGAGCCACATGGTAAAGAATGGAAAAAAAATTTCCAGACGCTTATGTCACCAATCCTTAATCCAAACGTTTTTCCTGAAACAATACTGATTCCGCTCACGCATTATATGAGTAATCCCGCTGCCTCTTCTGTAAGTTATGCACCATTAGCAAGGGCTTTGCAGGGTTTCGAGTTAGGCGAAAAAACCGGAATTCTATTGTCAGAAGTTGGCGACAATCAATGGTTTACCTTTCGGAATACAGTTTTCCAACGATTAGAAAAACGCCGCACCCGTATTTTGTGTATGGAACGCACCAGTAAACGAAGATATACTATTCTGGCCACTGCAAGGGTCGATTTAGTGGATATGTAATAAATGAATGAATCTTTACTACCTAAATAAAGTCTTAGCAAGCGTTTTGTCTACCTCCTCTAAATACAGGTGGTGGCTTTGCATGGGCTTTATCGGGCTATTATATGCTCCACTCATTCAGGCACAATCATCGGTTTTAAGCAAAGGTAACTGGTACAAAATAGCTACTACCCAGACAGGGGTTCATAGAATTAATGCCGCTTTTCTGAGAAAAGCCGGAATAGATATCAGCAAAATTAATCCGCAGAATATCCGCTTATATGGCAATGGTGGTTCATTGTTACCCCAATCTAATAACCAGCCTCGCCCAAATGATTTAATAGAAAACGCTATTGAGGTTGTAGGTGAGACTGATGGTAAATTTGATGAGAACGATTATGTGATTTTCCATGCCGAAAGCCCGCATACAACATTTTATGATGCAAGTGCTCAACGACTACGGCATCAGAACAACTATTATTCAGATTCAACCTTTTATTTTCTGACTATTAGCGACACAAAAGGGCTGAGAGTTAAAAATGGAACTACTGCTCAATCTTCGCAAACGGTAACTACTTTTGATGATTTCAAATTTCACGAACTTGACCAGAAGAACCTCATAAGTTCAGGAGCAAAAGAATTAAGCGGTTCGGGCAGAGAATGGTATGGTGAAGCCTTTGGAATAAACACAGAGCAATCTTTCAACCAGGCCATTGAGGGCTTAGTTGCCAATTCACCCATACAAATCGCCTCTTCTGCAGTTGGTACGGCCTATGTTTCAACACAACTCAATCTGAAACTCAATAATGCCACTATAGGCACTCAGACATTTCAGCCAATTATAGCAGGGCAATATGATGCCAAAGGTATTTATGATTTAAAAGGCAAAGAAAATACCTCTATTTTCACCACAACTGCCCCAACCGGAAATGCTCTCAAACTGACATATACTTTCAACAAGGGCAGTCAGTCTTCAGCTACTGCTTATCTCAATTACTTTGAAATACAGTCAAAACGTACCCTGCAATTTTATGAAACCCAAAGCTTGGTTAGGTCTTTAGAGAGCCTTAATAATGCCACTACACAATTCAAAGTAGCTCAGACCAATGCCCAATCTAAAATCTGGGATATCAGTAATGCGCAATTGCCTGATAATATAGCCTATATCCTCAATGGTTCAGAAGCCAGTTTTGGCGTAAATACGCAGGGAATTTTAAAAACCTTTATTCTATTCTCTGATAAAAACCTCATAGAACCTCATACTATTCTTCCAATAGCCAATCAGAATCTGCATGAAATAGAAGTGCCTGATTTATTGATTGTTACGCTCCCCGAATGGAAAGTGCAAGCAGAAAGGTTAGCCGAATTCAGAAGAACCAAAGATAAATTATCGGCAGTTGTGGCTACTGTCGATGAAGTGTATAATGAATTTGCCTCCGGCAAACCTGATATAAGTGCTGTTCGCGATTTTGCCCGTTTCTATTGCTAAAAATTACTTCAAAGTTGAAATATCTGGTTTTATTTTGCGATGCTTCTTTAGTTTTCAATAAAACTAATGAGTTTT